>JACMOE010000118.1 GCA_014378185.1 Gemmatimonadaceae bacterium
CGGCCGATGGCCGTGAGCATCGCCCGCGCCTTGTTCTCGGATTCCTCCCATTCGCTCGCGGCCACGGAGTCCAGCACGATACCGCCGCCGGCCTGCACGTTGGCGACCCCGTCGGCGATGACGCACGTGCGGATGGTGATCGCCAGGTCCATGCGGGCACCGCCTGCGGCGATGTAGCCCACCGCGCCCGAATAGGGGCCGCGCCGCTCCGGCTCCAGCTCGTCGATGATCTCCATCGCCCGGACCTTCGGCGCCCCGGTCATCGTGCCCGCGGGGAATGTCGCGCGGAACGCGTCGAGCGCATCGAGGCCAGGCCGGAGCGTTCCCTCCACGTGACTCACGAGATGCAGCACGTGCGAGAAGCGCTCCACGTGCATGAAGTCGGACACCTGCACCGTGCCGTACTCCGCAATGCGCCCCACGTCGTTGCGTCCAAGGTCGACGAGCATGACATGTTCCGCGCGCTCTTTCTCGTCGGTGCTGAGCTCCTCAGCCATGATGGCATCGGCTTCTGCCGTGGCACCGCGCGGCCGTGTCCCGGCACTCGGCCGCACGGTCACGCGTCCCGCATCCACGCGCACCAGCAGTTCGGGCGAGCTGCCCACCAGCTCCACGCCGTCCAGCACCAGGTGGTACATGTACGGCGACGGATTGAGCGCACGCAGCGCGCGGTACAACGCCTCGGAAGGGAAGTCGAACGGCACGCGAATGCGCCGTGCGAAGAGCACCTGGAAGACGTCACCCGCGGCGATGTACTCCTTGATGCGCTCGACGCTCGCCAGGAACTGGTCGCGCGAGACATTCGACACGCCGGTGGCCGGCGCGGCATCGGCGCGAAGGTCGAGCGGCGGCAGTGTCGCCGGCCCACGCAGTCGGGCGATGGTGCGATCGACCGTCACCACCGCCGAGTCGTACGCGGTGCGAAGGGTCGCCTCGCTGCAGTCGTCTCCCAGGGGCACCCCGACCACCACGCGCGCCTGGGCGCGCAGGTTGTCGATGATGACCACCGCGTCGGTGAACACGAACAGGGCATCCGGCGTCGCATCGCCACGCGGCGGTGGCGAGGGCAGCCGCTCGATGAGCCGCATCACGTCGTAGCTGAAGAAGCCCACGGCACCGCTCCAGAAGCCACCCAGTTCGAGCGTGTCCACCGGTGGACACGAGCGCACGAGAGCGTCCAGGTCCTCGAGCGGATTGGCCGGCGTACGGCTGTTGTGCCAACCGAGCGCGGGCGACCAGTCGTCCACCACGCCGTCGCGCAACCGCCAGGCGCCGCGCGGCGCACTGCCCAGGAAGGTGTAGCGCGCCCAGGTCTCGCCACCGGCCGGAGCGCTCTCCAGCAGGAAGGCGAACGGCCCCTCGCGCAACTTGGCGAAGGCCGTGACCGGGGTATCGGTGTCGAGCAGGCAATCGGCCCACACGGGCACGAGATGCCGCGCCACGGCGCGACGCTGGAAATCCTCGAAGCTCATGCTGCCACTCGGCGCGCTTGTTTGGCGGTTACACGCGGGCGAACTTTCATCGATGCATCGTCTGGTCGCCGCGGCCTGGGCCGCATGCGGTTTGTGGTTGGTGGCACTCGCCCCGCAGGGAGCGCGTGCCCAGGATTGGAATGACGCACGAACGCGCGCGCTCGTCGAGAGCGCCACCGCTCGGCGTGCGCAGCAACTCGCCGATACAGGGTTGAAAGACTACAAGGCCGTGGCGCACGGCTACGTCACGTTCCTCGCCCAGATGGGCGAAGGACTCACCGAACCGCCAAAGGTCGTGAAGGCCGACGAGCTGGTGAACGAAGTCTATTGGCGCGCGCCCAACCTGAGCAAGCAGGTTATCCTGGGCCGCCGCGATACGCTCGCCCTGCCCACGGATATCGCCTACCATCGCGACCACCTGGGCATCGTCCAGAACAACTTTCCGGCCATCATTCGCCTGGGCGACGGCGACGAAGTGCTCGACGTGCCGCACCCCCTCTCGGCGCAGGGTCTCGCCGCGTACGACTTCGTCATCGCCGACTCCCTGAGCATCAAGTATCCGGGGCGCACGATCAACGTCGTCGAGGTGAAGGTGCGGCCGAAGGACGATCGCCAGCCGCGCGTCATTGGCGCGTTGTTCATCGATCGGGATGATTCGCAGGTGGTGCGCATGGCGTTCAACTTCACCCGCGCGTCGTTTCGAGACAACGCGCTGGAAGACCTGTTCGTCATCGTCGAGAACAGCCTGGTGAGCGGGCGATTCTGGCTGCCGCACCAGCAGGAGATCGAGATTCGCCGCGGCGGTACGTGGCTCGATTATCCGGTTCGCGGCATCATTCGCGGCCGGTGGGAAATTGGCGACTATCAGGTGAATGTGGGGCTGTCGCCGCAGTTCTTCAGCGGTCCGGAAATCGTGCTGGCGCAGAAGGCGGTAAGCGACACGTTCCACTTTACCGGGCGCATTCTTGATTCCTTGCCGTTCGACGTCCGCGCCGTGAGTGATGCGGAAGTGCGCAAGGTGCAGGAGGAGGCCCGTTCGCTTGTGCGAGCGCAGGCGTTGAGGCGACCGCAGGCACTGTCATTGGCGGCGTCGGGCACGTCCGACTTCGCGCGCTTCAACCGCGCGGAGGGCCTCGCACTCGGCTTGGGACTGGCGTCGCGCTTTGGTGGTGGATTCGGTGCGCGGGGTACGGCGCGCTACGGTACGGACGACCACGAGGTGAAGGCCGCCGTCGGGTTGGACTGGCAGTCGCCGGCGTGGGGTGTCAGAGCGTTCGCGCAGCGCGACTTTCGCGAGGCGGGCGACATCCAGGAACGGTCGCGTGCGGTGAACTCCATCGCCGCGCAGGAGTTTGGCGCCGATGCAACGGACCCGTACGGCGTGCAGGGGGCGGGTGTAGGCATCGATGCGCGCGGCGTGCAAGGGTTGCGCTTCCGGCTCGATGCGTCGCTGGAGCGACAGCGGCCGCTCCAGGTTCGCGCCACACCTGCGACGGGTACGTTTCCGCCGCTCGTCGCGGCCTCGCGGCTACGCGCGGCGCGATTGGCGCTTGGGGTCGAACGGCCCACCGCGTTGGCGTTCATGGGGTCCGAGATGCGCATGAACGGCGAGCTGCGTCTCACCCGATTCACCACGGACGACATTGC
>JACMOE010000119.1 GCA_014378185.1 Gemmatimonadaceae bacterium
CCACCGGAAAGATGTCGTTCAGCCCCACCAGTTCGAGGCCCTTCACCGCGAGCCAGTCCGACTTGCTCGTCACGACGGCCATGGGATGTCCCGCCGCTGCCAGTCCGCGCAGCATGGTGACGACGCCGTCGTACGCGTGGATCAGCCGGTCGTGATGCATGAGCTGGTAATCCCGGTAGCGGCCGAACAGTCGATCAGCCTCCGCCTGGTCGCTGGCGGCGTACTCCAGCAGAACGCGCTGGAGTGGCCGGCCGATGGTGGCGCGCCATTCGTCGTCCGTGGGTGCGGGACCCTGAAATCCGATGAAGGCGTGCCGAGCCGATGCAAGGATAAGCTCGATGGAGTCCACGAGCGTGCCGTCGAGGTCGAACAGAAGGGCAGGCAGCATGGATCAATGTTACGTCCGGAGAGCGCAGCGTGACATCCTAGCGATTCGGGGTTCTTTGGCGTACTACATGGAAGTCTTCGGATGCCACATCCTTTTCGACATTCACACATGGGAATCATGCGCCACGACCGATCCCTGCTCGTAACGGGGCTGTCCCTGTTGGTTGCCAGTGCCATGGCCTGTCAGAGCGGTATGCCCGCAGCGGAAGGTACGACGGCCGGCAGCAGCGGTGCCATGCCGCCGAGTGCTGGTCCAGCGGTGCAGGCTGCCACGATGGAGCAGGCTGGGGAGTACCTCACCATCGTGGCGAGCTGCAACGACTGCCACACGCAGGGTTGGAGCGAGGCGAAGGGGAAGGTGGCGCCGGCCGATCGGTTTGCCGGATTGAATGTCGGTTTCCGTGGTGAATGGGGCACGGTGTACGGGAAGAATCTGCGCACCGTCGTTCAGCGCCAGAGCGAGGACCACTGGGTGCAGGTACTCACGACGGCCGACAGTGGTGACGGCAAGCCACCGATGCCCTGGTGGAACACGGCGCTCATGAGCGATCGCGACTTGCGCGCCATGTATCGCTACATCAAGTCGCTCGGCCCCAATCCCAAGGGTGTGCCGCGCAACCTGAAGCCAGGCGCGGAGCCAACCGGTCCGTACGTGTGGGTGACGCCCAGGACGGGCAGCTGACCCCGATCATGGAGTTCACCTGACTTTGCGTTCCGTGAGGGTCGCCGGCGCGTTCGTCGTGCTCATCGGGCTGCTGGTCGCTGGCGCGCGGCGCATCGGGCCAGCGCCCGCACTCGGGCCGTTTCTCGAACCCGCGCACGGCGTGTGGTCGCTGGCGCGGTCCGCCGAGTTGCCGCGGAAGTCCAGCGCGGCTGTGGTGAACCTGGGTGCCGCGGTGAGGGTGGTGTACGATGAGCGTGCCGTACCACACATCTTCGCGACGACGGAAGAAGATGCGTATCGCGGGCTTGGATATGTGGTAGCCAGGGATCGCCTCTTTCAGCTCTACGTGCAGACACTTGCTGCCACGGGGCGGCTCACGGAGATCGCGGGCGCGCGCGCGCTGCCGCTGGATCGTGAAATGCGCGGTTTGGGCTTGCCTCGCGCAGCGGAGCGCGCCATTGCTGCGGCTGGCGACACGACCGCATTCATGCGGCTCGTGAACGCGTATGCGGACGGTGTGAATGCGTACGTGCGGCAGATGCCCGCTGCCGAACTGCCATTGGAGTTTCGGCTCACCGGCACCCGTCCGCCGGTGTGGAGCGCGATCGACTCGTATCACCTGTTCAACCGCATGGGATATACGCTCGCGTACCTCGCGGTGGAGAACGATCGCTCGGCCGCGGCATCACGCGTGGGTGCGCGAGCGGCGGACGCGCTGTTTCCAGACGACTCGCCCATCCAGGAACCCATCCAGCCGAATGGGCAGTCTGCGCCGCGCATGGATTTCCATGCGCTTGCCCCACCGGGAGCGCCGGATACGTCCGCGTCGCTGATGCTCGCCGCCTCGCGGGTCTTCGTGCCATCGGGACAGCACGCGCGGGGAAATCCGGACGATCCGCCGCGCACGATGGCCAGCAACAACTGGGCAGTGTCGCCCAGCCGCTCCGCGAGTGGTCATGCGCTGCTCGCTGGAGATCCGCACCTCGATCTCTCGCTGCCATCCATCTGGTACGAGGCGCACGTGGTGGTGCCCGGGCGGCTCGACGTGTACGGCGTCACCATCCCGGGTGCGCCGGCGATGGTGATCGGCTTCAACCGGGACGTTGCGTGGACGTTCACCAACACGGGCGCCGACGTCGTGGACTACTACAGCGAACAGGTGGATGACGAGGCGCATCCCACGCGTTATCAGGTGGATGGCGCATGGCGCCCACTCGAGCAGCGCATCGAGCGCTATCGCGGCATGCATCGCGAGGTGGTGGCCACGGACACGATGTACTTCACGCATCGCGGACCCATGCGGCGCGTGCGCAATCGCTGGATCTCGATGCGGTGGACGGTGCTCGAGGCGGGTCGGGAACTGAGCGCATTCTACGGTATTGCGCACGCAACGAGTGCGGCGCAGCTCGAGAGCATCATGGGGGCGTCGTACAAGGCGCCGGCGCAGAACATGCTCGCGGCGGATCGCGGTGGCCACATTGCCATGCAGTCCACTGGCCGTTTTCCAATTCGAGCCGGCGATGGCAAGGGAAGCGGCGTGCGCGACGGACGGTTCAGCGCCAGCGACTGGCTGGGTGCGCTACCGGTTGCGCAGTACCCGCACGCTGCGGACCCGGGGCAGGGATACCTCGCCTCGGCCAACCAGCAGCCCATCGATCCGCGCGTTGCCGCAGGCTGGTGGGGCGGAAACTACGATCCCTGGCGCGCGATGCGCATCAACGCGCTGCTGCGCGCGGACTCGGCGGTCACGCCCGCGGCTATGCAGCGCTTCCAGACGGATCCGGGCAGCGCGCGAGCCGACCTGTTCGTGCCCGCGTTCCTGGGCGTCGCGCGGCGCACGGTGCCCGGCGTGAATGCCAATGCGCTGGCGAACGGCATTCGCTTGCTTGCGCAGTGGGACCGCAAGTACACGAAGGACAACCGACGGGCCGTGCTGTTCGAAGAGGCCATGCGCGAATTGGTCCGGCGCACATGGGACGAGCTTGCGGCCGAGGGCGACACACGTCGCGTGGCGACGCCATCGACCGCGGTGCTGGCTGAATTGCTCGCGGACTCCGCGAGCCAGTGGTGGGACGATCGCAGCACACCGCAGGTGGAGCGGCGTGATGACATCCTCGCCGCCAGCCTCGCCGCCGCGTACACGACGGTGCACCTGCGATCTGGCGAGCCGGATGCCGACGGGTGGCGATGGGACCGCATACGCTTCGCCAACATCAATCACCTGCTGCGACTACCCGCGTTGTCCGCCCTGAAATTGCCGGTGCAAGGCGGCCCCGAAACACTCAGCCCTTCGTCGGGAACCGGCACGCACGGTTCGAGCTGGCGCATGGTCGTCGAACTTGGATCCGAGATTCGAGCGTGGGCCACGTATCCGGGCGGGCAGTCCGGCAACCCCATCAGCACTCGATACGACGACCGCATTCCGCTCTGGACCAGGGGCGAGCTACAGCCCCTGCATGTGCCGCGAACGCCGGATGGGCTCACGAGTGCGCAACGGTCGTCCGAGCTCGACCTCATCCCGCGCCGCCCGTGATTGCACTCCTCGTCATTGCCATGGCGGCAGGGGCATTCACGTTCATTGCCGGCTGGTGGGGCGTCGTGGTCGTCGCGCTCGGCGCGGGGATCGTGTTCAGCAAGGACGATGGACGGCCATGGCGCGTTGCACTCGGCGCAACGATGGGCTGGGTACTGCTGTTGGGGCTGGACGCGATGGGCGGACGGTTTGGCCGCGTTGCGACGGCGGTGTCCGGGAGCATGAGCATTCCGTCCGCGGCCCTGCTGGGGGTAACGCTGCTGCTTCCCGGCCTCATGGGATGGAGTGGCGCCACTGTCGGCGCAGCAATTGGCCATGCGGTGCAATACCGTCGGCGTGCGGTGCCGGACGTCATGTGATGCTCGCGTGTCAACGGGTTGCATGACTGGTGGAGCGCGGTCAGCTTGCGCGTCCCTCCCGCACATCGCACTCCGCCTTTCCCCGATCACGACTGATGGATTCCCAGCTGGCACAGATTGCCGTCGCCGTGGCGCACGAGCTCGCGCTCAATGTTCGTCAGGTGGCCAGCACGCTCGAGCTCTTTGCCGAAGGCAACACGCTTCCCTTCGTTGCGCGGTATCGCAAGGAAGCCACGGGCGGTCTCGATGAAACGCAGCTGAGGGCGATCCAGGAGCGTTCCGAATACCTGCGGGAGCTTGGTGACCGCCGCGCCGCGATCAGGAAATCGATCGAGGAACAGAATCGGATGACGCCGGAACTCGGCGCGCGTCTCGATGCGGTGACCACCAAGCAGGCGCTCGAAGATCTGTATCTCCCCTTCAAGCCGAAGCGTCGCACGCGCGCGATCATCGCTCGCGAGCGCGGACTGGAGCCGCTGGCGGACATGATCTGGACCGAGGCAATGGACGACGCCGCGGTCACTGCGCACGCGGTCGAGTTCGTGAGCGCCGAGCGTGAGGTGCCCACGACAGACGACGCCCTCGCCGGTGCGCGCGACATCCTCAGCGAGCGCGTCGCGGAGGACGCCGATCTGCGCGGGTGGGTGCGCGACCTCACGCGTCGCAAGGGCAGCGTGACCGCGCGCGCCGTGACGGGCAAGGAGACGGACGTCTCGAAGTTCCAGGACTACTACGATTTTTCGGAACCCCTGGGAGGCATTCCGTCGCATCGGGTGCTGGCCATCCGGCGCGGCGAGGCTGAAGGCATCCTCGCGTGGACCGTTGCGGCGCCGGTGGAGGAAATCCATGCCGGGTTGAGTGCGCGAGTGATGGCGGGCCGTCGCGCGACCGGGCAGCTGGACCTGGTGGCGCGGGACGCCTACAAGCGACTGCTCGCGTTCTCCATCGAGGTGGAGTTGCGCCTGGAGCTCAAGACGCGCGCCGACGAGGAGGCGATCACCATCTTCGGCCGCAACCTGGAGCAACTGCTGCTGGCCGCGCCGGCGGGTGAGCGCATCGTCATCGGTCTCGATCCCGGCTTTCGCACCGGCGTGAAGGTGGCGGCGGTGTCACGCACGGGATCGGTGCTGCATACCGACGCGTGGATGCTGCACCAGCCGGACCGGTTCACGGCGTCACTCGTGCGGCTCGTCACATCGTCCGGTGCAGAACTCATCGCGATCGGCAACGGCACGGCCTCGCGCGAAACGGAGGCGCTGGTGCGCGAGACGATGAAGGATGCGGGCATCGCGCGGCCACCGCAGGTGGTGGTGGTCAGCGAAGCGGGGGCGTCGGTGTATTCCGCCAGCGAGCTCGCGCGCGACGAACTGCCGGGTCTCGATGTTTCGCTGCGCGGCGCGGTGTCAATTGCGCGCCGGTTGCAGGATCCGCTGGCCGAACTGGTGAAGATCGATCCCAAGTCGATCGGTGTGGGGCAGTATCAGCACGACGTCGATCAGCGCCGACTCAAGAAGCGGCTGGATGACATCGTCGTCAGCGCGGTGAATCGGGTGGGCGTGGAGGTGAACACCGCATCGGTGGCGCTGCTCGCCTCGGTGTCGGGCATTGGGCCGGTGCTGGCGGAGAACATCGTGAAGACGCGCGACGAACGCGGCGGCTTCGCCTCTCGGCGCGCGCTGCTCGAGGTGCCACGGCTGGGCGCAAAGGCGTTCGAGCAAGCGGCTGGCTTCCTGCGCGTGCGAGGCGGCGCGCATCCGCTGGATGCCAGCGCCGTGCATCCGGAGCGCTACGCGCTCGTGGAGCGCATGGCGAAGGATGTCGGTGCCTCCATTGCCGAGTTGATCGCGGATGAAACACGTGTTGCGTCGCTCGACCTCGCGACATACGTCTCCGATGACGTGGGCCTGCCCACGCTGAAGGACATCCTCGTGGAACTCGGGAAGCCGGGTCGCGATCCGCGTGCGGCGTTCGAGGCGGTCGTGTTCCGCGACGACGTGACCCAGCCCAAGGACCTGCACGAGGGCATGGAGCTCGACGGCGTGGTGACGAACATCGTGGCGTTCGGTGCGTTCGTGGACGTGGGTGTCCATCAGGACGGGCTGGTGCACGTCTCGCAGTTGGCCGATCGCTACGTGAGCGACCCCAACCAGGTGGTGACGGTGGGCCAGCGCGTCAAGGTGCGCGTGATGGCGGTGGACCTTCCGCGCAATCGCATCGCGCTCACCATGAAGTCGGCGACGGCAGACACGCGGCCGAAGGGGGCGCCCGACCGGTGGCGGCCCGGTGGCGGGACACGGGCCGCGCCAACAGCACCACCAAAGCCCGAGAGCTTCACGGTTCCGAAGCCTGGCGCCATCGCGCCGAACGGCATGCGGTTCCGCTAACTGCGCTTCTGGTCCTCGATGTCCGTGTTCGTTCCGAACCACTGAACTACCTTGGTGTAATCGACCGGAAGCTTTTCACCGCTCTTTGTCCAGAAGATGTCGGCTTGCCGAGCACCTCCCGGTTGGTGAAGCCGAGCATGTGGTCCAGAAGGAAGACGCCATCATCGATCGCATTGAGGACCTGCGTGCCGCGATCCTGCAGCAGGCGCAATGCGTCGGCGACGAAGGTATCCGTGCTGTCGGGCATGAACGGTTGGCGGAACGGGAGCGTGAATGCAGGAACTGGTGAATACCGCGCATTCCCGCTTTGAAAGTTTCACACTCTGAGCGCTGGCGCAGTCCGGGCACGTGGGCGAATTTGGAACATGAGTTCACGTCCCTGGATCCTTGCCGAGAGCACCTGGAAGACGGTTGCGAGTACGCCCTACGAGGTGGCCGTGCTGCCGTGGGGTGCCACCGAGGCGCATAATTATCACCTGCCGTACGCCACTGACTCGATCCAGTGCGATGCACTGGCCGCGGAGTCGGCGCGCCTGGCGTGGGAACGGGGTGCGCGCGTCGTGGTACTACCCTGCGTGCCATTCGGGGTGAATACCGGTCAGCTCGATATCAAGCTCTGCCTGAACATGAATCCGGCCACGCAGGCGGCATTGCTCGCAGACCTGGTGCACGCCATCGAAGGGCAGGGCATCCGGAAGCTCGTGATTTTCAACGGCCATGGCGGCAACGACTTTCGCCAGATGATTCGCGAGCTGCAGGCGCGCACGACGGTGTTCCTTTCCACCCTGAACTGGTACAAGGTGGGCGACTCGAAGCTGATCTTCAGCGACCACGGCGACCACGCGGGCGAGCTCGAGACCAGCATCATGATGCACGTGGCGCCGGAACTGGTGCGCCCGCTGCACGAGGCGGGAGACGGCGCGGAAAGGCGCTGGCGCATGACGGCCCTGCGCGAGGGCTGGGCATGGGCACCGCGCCGCTGGACCGAGATTTCCGCCGACACCGGGGTGGGCAACCCTGCGCGCTCATCGGCGGAAAAGGGTGCGCGCTATGCTGCAGAAGTGACGCAGCAGGTCGCGGAGTTCCTCGTGGAGTTGGCGGCCGCGGACGTGAACGACCTGTACGAAGCCGCGCCGCACTGAGGCGCGCATGGCCATTCACCGGAAGTCGTACGACGAACAGGTCGCGCGCAGCGAGGCGGAGCATCAGGCCGCGCGGGGCGAAACGTATCGCGACCTCGTGTGGACCTGTGGCCACATCGTGTTCTGGGTGCTGGTCGGATGGGTGTGTATCGGGTTCGCGGTGCACAGCAGCAGCCTCGTGTTCGGCAAGATCCTCTGGTGGCTCGGCATCCTCCTGTGGATTCCCGGCGTCCTGTTCTCCCTGCTTGCTGCGTACCGTCGGGGAGAAAAGCGCGGTGATTGGTAGGATGTTGCGACGCCTGCCGCTAGCCGTGCTGGTGTCACCGGTGCAGGATTATCGCATGCGACGCTTTGCTTTCCTGGTGGGCTGGATCGCCGTACTACCGCTCTGTGCGGGTGCACAGCGCAGCCGCGCACCGGATTCCGACCCCCACATTTCCCTGGCAGTCGGCGTGCACTACGGGAGTCCGATGCGGCTGTCGCTGGCGGCAGGCGCGCTCGTGGACATGAGCAAGCATCGCAATGACGGCCTCATCGTGATGGCCGAACCGGGCCTCCAGGGCAACGAGCTTTCCGTGGGCTACTTCAGGATGCTGGGCCGCTTCGGTTCAGGATATACGCTGCGCGCGGCAGCGCTCCGCACGCGGGACGACCCATGGAACGCAAGCGCGAACACCACGTACGCGGGTGTGGAAGCGCACCTGATGGTGGCCTTCGGCGTTGGCGCCCCCGTGGGATTCCTGCGGCGCGGGAGCGGCCGGGTCGGC
>JACMOE010000120.1 GCA_014378185.1 Gemmatimonadaceae bacterium
GCGGTCGCTGTCTGCGGCGCAATTTCCCGGCGGGTCGCGGGGGTGGGTGGAGACCAACCCCCCGTATGGAGTGCGCGTGGGCGATGCGGACCGGGTTCGCGACCTCTGGGCGCAGCTGGGCAACGTACTGCGGGAGCGTGCGCCGGGCTGGCGGGTTGCGCTGCTGTCGCCGGACGCGGCGTTGGAGCGTCAGTTGCGCATCCCGCTGCGGGCGGCTGCGTCGCTCAGCAACGGCGGCATTCCCGTCAGGATCATGGTGGGGGAAGTGCCGGGTAAACCGTAAAGCGAACGGCGGCGTCGAGCGGTGCGCATGAGTGCGGAGGCGACGCGATTGGAGGAAAGCCGATTGCGGGATCGGCGCACTGGCAACAATATGAATTGATGTCGTAAACAGCCTGCTTTTTGCAATGGGATGGGCAGACTCCAGATAAGGAGTTTGATAGCGAGCGATGGCAGGCTCGAGGTAGGCCCGCATAATCTGGATGGTAGAGTTTGAATGCCGCGTAACTGACCAAGAGTCGGAACGCGGGTTACCATCGGTTCCGCCACCGCTCGTCACGGTGGTCTTTCGCATCCAGTCTTTCCTCACAGGAGCTGACCGTGAGCGTCGGCGAGGTACCAGAATTGTCAGATGAAGCGAGCACCCCGGGAACGCGCGGCAAGGACGGCCGGTCCGGCGCAGTGACCCAGGGCAAGCGTGGGCGTCCGCGCCGAGCGAATTTGGCTGCGGCTGATGCGGTGATGGAGATGGCAGAGGAGGTACCGCAGCGGCGACGAGGCGGATCCGGCAATGGCGGGAACGGTGGCGACGATGGGGGGGGTGCGGGGCGCGATCGTAGCCTCCGCCGCCTGCTCGCGGGCCTGCGATCGGTGGACGCCGGCGAGTTCAGCGTGCGAATCGAGTCGGATGGTGACGCGCTGATGTCGGAGATCGCGGACATCTTCAACAGCGTGGCCACGAAGCAGGGGCGCTTGGCGGAGGAGCTCAATCGCGTGGCGCTCAGCGTTGGTCGCGAGGGCAAGATGCGCGACCGTGCGACGATCGGACCCGCGGGCGGACTCTGGGCTGGCAGCGTGGACGCGCTCAATTCGCTCATTACCGACCTGGTGCAACCAACCAGTGAGGTCGCGAGGGTGATCAAGGCCGTGGCCGAGGGCGACCTGAGCCAGAAGGTGGAGTTGGAGATCGATGGCAAGACGGTGCAGGGCGAGTTCTTCCGCATCGGATCCACCGTGAATCGCATGGTGGACCAGCTCAATGCCTTCGCGAGCGAAGTGACGCGCGTGGCGCGCGAAGTGGGAACGGAAGGACGGCTGGGCGGGCAGGCGAACGTGCAGGGGGTGAGCGGTACGTGGCGCGACCTGACGGACAGCGTGAACGGCATGGCCAGCAACCTGACGAACCAGGTGCGAAACATTGCCGACGTGACTACCGCGGTGGCCAAGGGCGACCTCTCCAAGAAGATCACGGCCGAAGCGAAGGGCGAGATTCTCGAACTGAAGAACACCATCAACACGATGGTGGACCAGCTCTCGTCGTTCGCCGCGGAAGTGACGCGCGTGGCGCGCGAAGTGGGAACGGAGGGCGTGCTGGGCGGCCAGGCGAACGTGCCCGGCGTGGCCGGTACGTGGAAGGACCTCACCGACTCGGTGAACGGGATGGCGAGCAACCTGACCAACCAGGTGCGCAACATCGCCGACGTCACCACGGCCGTTGCCAAGGGCGACCTGGGCCGCAAGATCACGGTCGAGGCCAAGGGCGAGGTGCTGGAGCTGAAGAACACGATCAACACGATGGTGGACCAGCTCTCGTCGTTCGCCGCGGA
>JACMOE010000121.1 GCA_014378185.1 Gemmatimonadaceae bacterium
CAGTTCGGCCTCCGCGCAGTATGCGGCGCAACTTGAGCGGCTCACCGGCTCATCGGCGTACACACGACGCTGACGCCGGACTCAGGGCTGTAACACCCGCCCCTTGAACTGATCGTACAGTTGCGAGTGCTTCGTGTCGAGCGGCACCAGCCGCCCGTCGATGAACAGGTACCGTGTGTTCGTCTTCGCCTCGAGCATGTCGCCGTCGGTGACCACCAGGTTCGCGATCTTCCCCACGTCGATGGAGCCCAGCCGATCGCCCACACCAAAGATCTGCGCGGGTCCCAGCGTGACCGACCGGAGCGCATCCGCCTTCGACAGCCCGAACGCCGAGGCCATGCCTGCCACCGAGGGGAGATTGCGCACCTCGGAGCAGCAGTCGCCCGACGTGATCGCGAACTTCACCCCGGCCGCCGCAAGCTTCGCTGGCGCCGCGTAATTGATGTCGTACGCGTCGTCCTCACGCGAGGGCAGGTCGAGCACGTGTCCGAACAACACGGACACATCATGCTGCTTGAGGTAGGCTGCTACCTCCGGCGCATCCCGCCCACCCACGATGATCGGCTTCAGCTTCATCTCCTCCGCGAACGTCACGGCGGCGCGAATGTCCGAGGCACGATCCGCCGGGAACATCACCGGCTGCTGCCCGCGCACCGCGGGAACGAGCGATGCCAGGACACCGTCGTGCTTCGGACGGGGCAGGGTCTTGTCCTTCTCGTACGCATCCATGCCCTTGCCGTAGGCGTCGGCGTCGCGCAGCATCTGGCGCAGCGAATCGAGCTGGCGGGTGCGCAGCAGCGTCGCTGCCTGCGCGTTGGCTCCGCCCTGCGCGGCGAGGAACGCCGCCGCGCCGCGACCGCCAGCGGGCGCACGCGGCAGCTCGATCACCATCGCGGCGCGCGGCACCACGGTCATGGCCGGCACGGTGTATCCGGCCAGGTTGATCAAGGCCGCCTGCCCGGAGATGATGCCGCCCGTTGGCCGCGAGATGACGCTCGTGATGCCCACCACACGTGCAACGCCGACGTGCGCGCTGTGCGGATTGATACCGAAAATCGCCTGGGCATTGGGGTTGAAGCTGCCCGCTTCAGCGATATCGATCGTGGCGGGCGCGCCTTGCGAGATCTCGGAGAGCCCGAGCGACGTGCCCGAGTCCATCATGCCGGGGTAGATCGAGAGTCCCGTGCCGTCGATCACCTGTGCGCCCGCGGGAACGGCCACGTTCGCGCCCACCGCCTGGATCTTGCCGCTGGAAATGACGACCGTGCCGCTGGCGATCTCGGGCCCGCTCACCGGGAAGATCCTTGCATTCCTGATGGCGAAAGTACCCTGTGGGCCCGGCGTCGGATTGTACGAGCCAAGCTGTGCGTGCGCTCGGCTGGATGGGAACACACTCAGCAGCGCAGCCACTGCCGTTGTTGCGCAACGCGTCATGCGTGTCATCTAGCGGGTCTCCGGCGGAAGGGCGGCTGAAGCGCCGGGCGCTCCTCCCGGACGGCTGTTGCGGGGCGCGGGCGTCATGTTGGCTTCGGCTTTCTCCAGCTCGGATCGCTCACGTGCATTCGCGTCGCGCATCGCGAGATCCTTCGTCTTGTCGAAGAACACTTCACCATCGATGATGGTCTGCTCCACGCTCGCGTACACGCTGAGCGGATTGGCATTGAAGATCGCGATGTCGGCGTCCTTGCCCACTTCGATGGACCCCACGCGCGCCTCGATGCCCAGCTGTTTCGCGCCGTTGATGGTGATGGTGCTGAGCGCTTCGTCCTCCGAGAGGCCGCCATACCGGATGAGTTTCGCGGCGTCGATGTTGAGGCGGCGCGCGCGTCCGTCATCGTCGGAGTTGATGGTCGCCAGCACGCCGTGGCGCATGAGGATCGCCACATTGTAGGGAATCGCGTCGTACGCCTCCACCTTGTACGACCACTCGTCGGCAAAGCTCGACAGGCCGGCGCCGTGCTTCGCGATCTCGTCCGCGATCTTGTAACCCTCCAAGCCATGCTGGAGCGTCTTGACCTTGAAGCCGAATTCGTCGGCGAGGTTGAGCAGCATCAGCATCTCGTCGGCACGATACGAGTGCGCATGCACCAGCCGCGTGCCGACCAGCACCTCGACGAGCGGCTCCAGTTCCAGGTCGCGGCGCGGTGCGATGAGCGACTTGTCCTTCGCTGACCGCGCGCGATACTCGTCCCACGTGGCCTTGTAGTCGCGCGCGCGCATGAACCCATCGCGCAACACTTCCTCCTGGCCCATCCGCGTGGCCGGATACCGGCGCGGCGGCGTGGGGATGCCCGGGATGTTGACGTTCGCGCTGTTCTTGCGCGTCACGTTCTCGCCCAGGGCGAACTTGATGCCCGGCGGCGCGCCAGGAAACAGCATCTCGTTGCCGCTGCGACCCCACTTGAGCTTGAGCACTGCGTTCTGGCCGCCAATGGTGTTGGCGGAGCCGTGCAGAGCGTTGATCGTCGTTACGCCGCCGGCGAGCGCCAGGTAGATGTGCGGCGCCGTGGGATCGATGACGTCGCGCATGCGCACCATGCTCGTGACCGACAGTGAGCCTTCATTCACCGCGTCGAGCGCCATGTGCGAATGCGGATCGATGATGCCCGGCATGACGAACCTGCCGGTGCCGTCGATCACCATGGCGCCTGCTGGTGCCGCAATGTCCTTGCCCACCTGCGCGATCTTGCCGCCGGAGAGCAGCACGTCGGTGTTGACGAGCGTGCCGCGTGACACGGTCATCACCGTGGCATTCCGGATGAGGATGGGCGCCACGGGCTTCGCCGACTGTGCGTCGAGCGCGTGCGTCGCGAGCAGGACCGATGCGACCAGCGTGACGGCTGAACGCTTCATCAAGGGTGCCTCGAGCGGTTGGGTGCTCATGGGTCGTGAGCTCATTGGGGCGATTGCCGGTTGCTTGTTGTATCAGGGTGCAGCGCGATCGGCCGGCCATCGACGAACAACTGGTTGATCCGCGCCGCCTTGTCGGTCAGGCTGCCGCGAGTGATGGTGAGATTCGCAATCTTGCCCACTTCGAGCGTCCCGAGCCGGTCGCTCACGCCGAACAACTCCGCGGGCGTCACGGTCATCGCCCGGATGGCCTGATCAGCCGGCAGTCCGCCCTCCACGGCGCGTCGAAGATTGGCGTCGAAATCGTTCCACGTCGTGAGGCCGCCAGACTGGAACGCGAACTTCACCCCCGCCGCGGCGAGTCGAGCGGCACTTTTCGGTGCCTCCCCCCGCTCCCGGAGGACCCGGAGCGGCTCGGGATCCGCGTCGGCAGCCGGTGCGACGGTGCGTCGCGGGAAGGGGAGCATCCGCAGCACCGGGACGCCCTCGGCCTTCACCCGGCTCGCCACGGCCTACGCCTCTGAC
>JACMOE010000122.1 GCA_014378185.1 Gemmatimonadaceae bacterium
GCATGTACGTCTTCCCCAGCCTCGTCGGATTGGCGAATCTATCCGTTCGCCCGTTGGCGCTGGGTTCGTACTGAGCCCTGAGTGTGTCCCACCAACGCTTTTCTTCAGTCAATCAATTCGTCAAGCGATCCTTCGACCTGCTGTTCGCGGTCCCCATTACGCTGCTCGTCCTTCCGATCATTGCCATCTGCGCCATCCTGGTAAAGTTCAACAGCCCCGGGCCGGCGTTCTTTTCGCAGGTGCGCGAAGGACGCAATGGCGCTCCCATTCGCGTCTTCAAGTTGCGCACCATGGTACCCGATGCGGGCGGGAAGCTTCGCGAATACCTCGCGCAGAATCCGGAAGCCGAGATCGAGTACGAGCGCACGCTCAAGCTTCGCAACGACCCACGCATCATTCCCCGCGTGGGATCGCTGCTGCGCCGCGCCAGCCTCGACGAGCTGCCGCAGCTCTTCGGCGTCCTGACCGGCACCATGAGCCTCGTTGGCCCACGCGTCATGCCGCGGGCGGAAGTGGACCGCTTTTCGTTGCGCGGACAGCGCCTGCGTCGCGACGTGCCACCCGGCATCACGGGATTATGGCAGGTGAGTCACCGGAACAACGGTGACCTTCGCATCCGCGAGGTGGCCGACAGCTATTACGTGGACAACTGGTCCATCTGGATGGACTTGTGGATCCTGCTGCGCACCGTGCGCGTGGTGCTGGGCGGGCAGGGGGCATACTGAGCGCGCGATCAACCTGCGGCGGCCTGTCCCCCCAACTGCGCGCGCGCAAGTGCCAGCCCCACGCCCGCAACCAGCCCGAGCGCGATGGCGAGCACGAGGATGAGTGCCTTTCGTGGTCGCACGGGGCGCCAGCCCACATGCGCGTGGTCCACCACGACGATGCCGCTGCCGGCAATGGCGCGGCGGATGCTGGATTGCCACACGGCCACGCGGGCCTCCGCCGCGCGCTGCTCAAAGACGGAACGGGGCACGCCGAGGGTGTCGGCGCTGCGCCGCAGGAAGGCGAGCCGTTCGTCAGCCAGTCTCGGCGCGCTCGCGGCGCTGCCCACGTCCATCGTTTCGCGCATGCCCGAGTACGTCGTCACCACGGCTTCTACCAGCCGGCGCGCGAGCTCCGGGTCGCGGCCTTCATGATGCACGCGAACCACCTGCGCACTCTGGTTGGGCAGTTCCACCTCGGTGTGTTGCATGAGATCGTCGATGCGGCGGCCTTCCGGGATCAGATCAAGGCGGAGCTCGGCGTATTTGATTGCTGTTGGCGCAAGCGTGATCGCCACGGCGCTGTTCAACACCGCTTCCGTGCCCGGCGTGGCATAGCCAAGCGCTGCGCCGCTGGCTCGGTCGTGCACGGCGAAGCGGCTGCCCGTGCGGGTGAGCGAAAAGCTCCCCACGGCGTTCCACGCGGTGCGCGCGCTGAGGAGCACGTCGAAGCGGCCCACGGCGGGTTCGGTGACTTCCACCTGGAGTCCCATTCCGCGCACCACCGATTCCATCACGCTCCTGGAGTGCAGCTCTTCCACCACTGTTTCCACGCGCTGCACCTGCGCGGCGGCGCTCCCCAGGTCTCCACGCGCGGCCTCGGGCGAATCGACGCGAAATCCGATCGAAGCCTGGTACACCGGCGCCGATGCGACGATCAGCAGCAAACCCGCGACCGCGAACAACAGGACGCAAGCGGCAACGAGGTGCCAGCGCTGCTTTACCGCCGCCACGATCTGGGGCAGCGTCATTCCTGCAGACCGGTCGGTTGGCGGAGCGGAGACCATGCGCGGTGGTGGCGAGTAGACTGTCACGATACAGAGCAACAGGATCGCGTGGTGAAGCGCCTGGCGCCAGTGGGGTACGCGTGACGCTGCGCGCGCAGGTGGTGCGCGGCAGCGCCTTCCTTGTCATCCGTCAGGGAGTAGGCGTGGTGATCGGCGTCGCCGGCATCCTGCTGCTCACGCGGCTCATCGGCCCGGCGGCGTATGGCACCTTTGCCGCCGC
>JACMOE010000123.1 GCA_014378185.1 Gemmatimonadaceae bacterium
AGCGCGGGATGTTGAGCGTGGGCCCGCGCGAGAGCGGCGGGGTCGCCAGCTCGTAGCCGGCGGATCAGCGCCTTGGCCTCCTTGCGCTCGTACTCGAGATTCGGTCGGGGCGGCAGCGGGTGCACAGCGGGCATGACTCCTCCTTTCATAGTGGCCCGCGTCCGCACGAGGGGCCTGAAAAGAGGGTGACGTGCTCGAATGCATACAGGTGCTGGAGCCGGATGGGATCGTCCCTTCTCGCGGACCGAAGGCGCCCCGACAGCGCTCGCTCACGTTCGCGATGCGGCGCCGCGATGTCAAGACGACACAACCGTCACTTCCCTTGCTCGAGCATTCTTTCCCATCACCGTGGATGACTCCAGCCTCCTAACCCTTCCGCGTCGGCTGGCCCAGGATCCACAGCCGCGCGCCCTGCTGCGTGAGGTTGCCCCCGCACAGCGGCATGGCGATGCGCGCGCCGGTCCATCGCTTGGGTTCCTGGAGCACAGCTGCCAGCGCCACGGCGCCGGCCGGTTCCACGACGAGCCCCAGGTGGAAGTGCAGCAACCGCATGGCGCGCACGATGGTGCGATCCGTGACCGCGACGACTTCATCCACCGTGTCACGAAGGCACTCCACCGCGTACGCGACTGGCTCTCGCACGGCGATGCCGTCCGCGATGGTATCGGCCTTCTCGGTGGACACGGGCTCGCGCGCGGCAAAGGACAAGCGCATGGCGGGCGCACCGGTGGCCACAACGCCAATCACCCGCGTGCCAGCCTCTGCATGGCGACACCAGGCCCCGATACCGGTGGCCAGGGCGCCGTTGCCCAGCGGCACGATCATCACCTCGGGCATGGCACCGGCCTCGCTGATCTCGAGCGCGATGGTGCCGGCTCCCTCGGCAATCTCGGGAAGCGCGCCGTCTTCCACGTAATAGGCATCCGACGAGGCCGCAAAGCGACGCGCGGCATCCTTTGCGGCGTCGAAGTCCGCGCCCGCCAACCGCACGTCGGCGCCCAGGGTACGCATCGCTTCCAGCTTGAGCGAATTGGCGCGCCGAGCGGCGAACACGGTCACGGTGCGGCCCCGCTTTACCGCGGCGCGCGCCAGCCCCTGCCCAAAGTTCCCTGCCGATGCGCACACGAGGTGCCGGTCGTCGCGCAGGCTGGCCACGAGGAGCTCGGTACCGCGGCCCTTGAACGACCGGATGGGATTCAACGTCTCCACCTTGCACGTGAGCTCTGCGTCCACCGCGCGGTCCAGCGACGTGCCGCGCAGGAGGGGCGTGTTGAGGAATACCGGATCGATGATGCCCATCGCGGCGGCGATGTTGTGGGCGGAGAGCGGTCGCATGGCGGTGAATGCTGGCAATGATCGCGCGATAACGGAAGCGGCTGCTGCCAGCGCCTTGGCGGGCTGGCACTCCGGTTTACGTTTCAGCATGACCAAGACCTTTCAGAACTTCATTGCGGGGCAGTGGACCGCACCGCAATCGGGTGCGTACTTCGAGAATCGCAATCCCGCCGACACGCGCGACCTCATCGGCCACTTCCCGCTCTCGAATCATCTCGACGTCGATGCTGCGGTGCAGTCGGCCGCCCGCGGCTTTGCGCTGTGGCGGGCCACACCGGCACCGGCGCGGGGCGACGTGCTGCGCCGCGTGGGCGACTTGTTGTCGCAGCGGAAGGAAGAAATTGCGGACTTGATGACGCGCGAGATGGGCAAGCCGCTCACCGAGACACGCGGCGACGTGCAGGAGGGGATCGACACGGCGTATTACGCGGCGACGATGGGTCGTCAGCTCTCGGGGCGCACCGTCCCCAGCGAACTCGCGAACAAGTGGGCCATGAGCTTTCGGCGCCCCATCGGCGTGGCGGGCATCATCGCGCCGTTCAACTTTCCCATGGCGATTCCCACCTGGAAGATGTTTCCCGCCCTGGTGTGCGGAAACGCCTGCGTGTTCAAGCCGAGCGAGGATGTTCCGCACACGGGTCACGTGCTGGTGGAGATCATGCTCGAGGCCGGCCTCCCGCCGGAAGTCATCCAGCTGGTGCACGGCCTTGGCGCGGATGTGGGCGCTCCCCTCGTGGCGCATGCCGACGTGGCCGTGGTGTCGTTCACCGGGTCCACGCAGACGGGCAGCGTAGTGGGCGAGACGTGCGGCCGGATGCACAAGCGCCTGTCGCTCGAGATGGGCGGCAAGAACGCGATGATCGTGATGGACGACGCCGATCTCGACCTTGCGCTCGACGGCGTGTTGTGGGGCGCGTTCGGCACGGCGGGGCAGCGGTGCACGGCCACCAGCCGCCTCATCCTGCAGTCCGGTATTCACGACACGTTCCTGGGACGGTTGGTGGACAGGGCGCGAGAAATGAAGCTTGGCGACGGTCGGAAGAAGGGCACGGATGTGGGCCCGCTCATCCACGAGCGGTCGCGCGCGAAGGTCGAGCGCTACATCGACGTGGGGCAGGCCGACGGCGCGGACCTGCTGTGCGGCGGCCGACGTCCTGACGGCAAGGCGTTCGAGCATGGCTTCTTCTTCGAGCCCACCATCTTTGCCCGCGTGGAGGCGGGCATGCGGATCGAGCAGGAGGAGATTTTTGGTCCGGTGCTCAGTGTCATTCGTGTCACTGATGCGGACGAGGCATTCAGGGTGAACAACGGCGTGAAGTACGGGCTGTCGTCGTCGCTGTACACCCGCGACGTGAACCTCGCATTCCGGGCGTTCGCGGAGCTCGACAACGGTATCACCTACATCAACGCCCCGACCATCGGAGCCGAGGCGCACCTTCCGTTCGGCGGCGTGAAGCAGACGGGGAACGGGCATCGCGAAGGCGGCTGGGAGGTCTACGATTTCTACTCCGAGACCAAGGTGGGCTACTGCGATTTTTCCGGCGTGCTCCAGCGGGCGCAGATCGACAACTATCTCGGAACGCCGGACTGACGGATGGGTGCTGGCAGCGCGGGGCGGTCCGTGCGCTTGCTGCCCTTGACGAAGGGGGCTTTATTGCAGGGTGTCCATGCCTGAAGCGACCGATCCCGTCAATCCGCGCCTCATCACGCCCGCGCAGAAGCTCGAGGCGTTGCAGCACGTCAACAAGCGACGCAGCGGCTTTGGATTCTTCTGGGAGTGGTCCAAGATCTTCACCATCTCGGTCACCCTCTTCTTCGCTCTCCGCACGTTCGTCGTGGAGGCGTTCAAGATTCCCAGTGGCAGCATGGAAGGCACGCTGCTCGTGGGTGACTTCCTGCTGGTGAACAAGCTGGTGTACGGCGCGGAGGTTCCGCTCACGGGTCGCCGGCTGCCCGCGCTGCGCAGCCCGGTGCGCGGCGACGTCATCGTGTTCGAGTGGCCCAAGGACCGAACCAAGAACTTCGTGAAGCGCCTGGTGGGCCTTCCGGGCGACACGCTCGCCATGCGCGACGCGGTGCTCATCCGCAATGGCGTCGCGCTCGCGGAGCCGTATGTGTCGCACTCCGATCCGGGTGCCGATCCGGTGTGGGAAGAGTTTCGCTGGCAGAGCGATTTTCTCGTCCGCACCGCGAATGCCGCCGTGGGATATCATCCATCTCGTAACAATTGGGGGCCCCTGGTCGTCCCTGGAGGACACTACTTCGTTCTTGGCGACAATCGCGACAACTCACTCGACAGCCGGTATTGGGGATTCGTGCCTGATTCGCTGCTGCGTGGGCGGCCCGAAGTGGTGTATTTCAGTTACTCCCCTGACTCGTCCGACGACTTCGCCTGGCTGACGCACGTCCGATGGATGCGCCTTGGCGACCGCGTGCACTGAATAGATCGATCCCACCGACCGCTCTCGGTCGCACCTCCTCCGCCGCCAGCATGTCCCCCTGAGTGCGGCGGGGCCGCCGTTCCCCGGACTCGCCCGCATGGCCACCACTCCGAACAGCAAGAAGTCGTCGTTCGAAGAGGGATCGCTCGATCAATACCTGCGCGACATCAGCATCTACCCGCTCATCACGCGAGAGGATGAGGTTGCGCTCGCGCAGAAGATTCACGTGGGCGACCAGGAGGCGCTCGACAAGCTCGTGCGGTCGAACCTGCGGTTCGTCGTCAGCGTGGCGAAGAAGTATCAGAACCAGGGCGTCTCGCTCTCGGACCTGATCAACGAGGGCAATCTCGGCCTCATTCGCGCCGCGCACAAGTTCGACGAGACCAAGGGGATCAAGTTCATCTCCTACGCCGTGTGGTGGATCCGGCAGGCCATCCTCCAGGCGCTGGCGGAGCAGAGCCGCATCGTCCGCGTGCCCCTGAACCGGGCGGGAACGCTACACCGGATAGGCAAGCGTGCGAGCTTCCTTCTGCAGGAGCTCGGTCGCGAGGCCACGCACGCCGAGATCGCCGAGGGCATGGACATCACGGAAGAGGAAGTCGCGAAGACGATGTCGATCTCGCAGACGCACCTCTCGCTGGATGCGCCCATGACGCCGGGCGAGGACAATCGGCTGCTCGACTACCTGCCCGACAACATGAACCCGACGCCGGACGAGCTCACGTTCGAGAAGGCGCTCACGGAGTCGATCGAGGAGGCGCTTGCGCACCTCAAGGAGCGAGAGTCGAAGATCCTGCGATTGTACTTCGGGCTCGACGGCGAGGAGCCGATGACGCTCGAACAGATCGGCGCCCTCCTTGGCATCACGCGCGAGCGGGTGCGACAGATCAAGGAGAAGGCGTTGTCGCGCCTGCGGCATGTGTCGCGGGCGCGGGCGCTCGAATCATATCTC
>JACMOE010000124.1 GCA_014378185.1 Gemmatimonadaceae bacterium
CACCGGCGTCAGGTCCCGCGCGCCCGGCGTCACCGTGACCACGGGTACGCAGACTGGCACCGGTTCGCGCATTCGCGTGCGCGGCATGAATTCCGTCAGCTTGTCCAACGAGCCGATCTGGATCATCGACGGCATTCGGATGACGAGCACCAATGGGAGCTTTTCCACCGCCACCGGCAACGGGGCGTCGGGGAACACGGGAGGCAACAACGCCAGCCGCATTGGCGACATCAATCCCGAGGATATCGAAAACATCGAGATCGTGAAGGGCCCATCCGCCGCCACGCTCTATGGCACCGATGCGGCCAATGGCGTGGTCGTCGTCACCACCAAGCGGGGCCGCGCCGGCGCACCGGAGTGGAGTGCCTTCGTGGGAGGCGGCGCCATCAAGGATCGCAACGACTACCCCACCGCCTACACGCTCTTCGGCACTCGTACGGATGGAGTGAGCCCCACGGCACCGAGCTTCTGCAACTTGCAGCGCGTCGGCATCGGCCTCTGCAAGGTGGACTCGGTCGGGGCGCTCAGCATCTTCAAGGAAAAGGACCTCACACCAGTCGCCACCGGCAACCAGCGCCAGTTCGGCTTGCAGTTGAAAGGCGGAACCGAGTCGATCAACTACTTCATCGGCGGCGACGAGGCTCGTGAGATCGGCATCCTCTCACTGCCGCAGTTCGAGCGCGATCGATTCGTGCGCGACAGCCTGCCGCTGCATGAGTGGACCGACCGTCCGAACACGTCGGATCGCAAGTCACTCCGCGTGAACGTCAACTCCGCCGTGTCGTCAACGCTCGACCTCTCGGCGCAGACCAACTTCATCCAGGTGGCGCAGCGCTATGCCCTGGAGTCCAACTCGACCGCCGGCCTTGGCTCGCATCTTTTCGGGGGACCCGGCTACCGTGGGAACGGGACTGTCGGCGCTCTTGGTACTCCCCTCAATGGCTACCGTGCCTGGACGCCGGGCTACATGTGGCAGGAGAAGACGGCGCAGGAAGTGAACCGGTTCATCTGGAGCGGCAATGCCGCGTGGCGACCCACGGCGTGGCTTTCCAATCGCGTCACGGTGGGGCAGGACTTCAGCGGCCGCGACGACCAGAACCTGTTGCTCCGCGGTGAAGGTCCCCCGCTCTCCGCGACCACCCGTCTCGGATCGCGCGGCGTGAGCCGCGTGAACATCAGCAACTTCACCGCGGACGTCGGAAGCACGGCGACCTTCGCCCCGCAGCCCTGGCTCAACCTCAAGACAACCGTCGGCGCGCAGTACATCAATGCCTACACCACGGCGGCCCAGAGCGGGTCGAACCAGCTCGCCGCGGGTGCGCAGACCGTACAGTCGGGCGCCCAGCCATTCGTGTTCGAGACGAGCGCCATCCAGAAGACGGTCGGCGTGTTCATCGAGCAGGCTGTGGCCCTGCGCGACCATCTCTTCCTGACGGCCGCTGTGCGGTCCGATCAGAACTCCGCGTTCGGAACGTCGTTCCAACGCGTGTTCTACCCCAAGGTCAGTGCCTCGTGGCTCGTTTCCGAGGAGTCGTTCTGGCACGCACCATCGTGGGTGACTTCGATGCGCCTCCGCGGTGCCTATGGCCAGTCTGGCGTGCAGCCCGGCCCCACCGACGCGCTCCAGTTCTACACGGCCGGCACTTCCAACGTCAACAATACCGACGTTGCCACCGTCACCTACGCGAGTCTCGGCAACACGAATCTCAAGCCGGAGCGCAGCGGCGAATTCGAGGGTGGGTTCGAGACGCAGTTGTTCCGTGGGCGCCTCTCGCTCGACGCCACCTACTACAACAAGCACACGAAGGATGCGCTGATCTCCGCCATCGTGCCGCCCTCCTATGGCATCGTCACGCGCCAGTTGTCGAACCTCGGTGCCGTCCGCAATTCGGGATTCGAGTTCCAGGTGAACGCCGTGCCCCTCGATGCCATCGGCTTCGGATGGGACCTTGGCGTACAGGCCTCCATCAACTCGAACAACGTGGAGAGCCTGGGCGACACGCCACCGCAGATCGGGGATGCGTCGCGCGTCGTCGTCGGCTACCCCATCGGCGGCCTGTGGGCGCGCCCGATCCTGGGGTACGAGGACAAGAACAAGGACGGAATCCTCACCTACTTTGCCGATCCGGCCAAGAACGAAGTGTTCATCGGCGACTCGGCAGTGTTTCGTGGCTATGCGACGCCGAGGTTCCAGGCGACGCTGACCTCCGGGTGGGAGTTGTTGCAACGCAAGCTGCGGTTCCAGACGCTGCTCGACTACCGCGGCGGCAACAGGTGGTTCAATGACACGGAGCGCTTGCGGTGCCAGCGGCCCAACTGTCAGGGTCGCAATTTCCCGAACGCCCCGCTCGCGTTGCAGGCGGCCAACATCGCGCGCCTCGAGAATCCGGCAAACACGCTTGACGGGTATTTCCAGGATGGCGCATTCGTCCGGCTGCGTGAAGTGTCACTCCAGTACACGCTCTCTCCCGCGTTGGCCGGCAGGGTGCTGCGCGGAAAGTCCGCGTCGCTGTCCGTTGCCGGACGCAACCTGCACCTCTGGACGAAGTATCTGGGCACCGATCCGGAGACCGCCTTCAACGTCACCAGTGGCACTGATGTTCCTGCTGACTTCCAGACGCTCGCACCGCCGAGCTACTTCGTTTTCCGCGTCAACGTCGGGTATTGAGACATGAAATCATCCTCGAAGCTCCTGATGTCCGTTGCTGCGCGTACCGCCGTGGGCATCACCGCGTTCGGCCTTGCCCTCTCCGCCTGTTCCAGCGTCACGGACAGCCTCCTCACCGCCGAGACCCCCGGCATCATTCCCCCGGGCCTGACGCAGAGTGCCGAAGGCGCGCTGGGACTCGCCAACGGCACACTCGACACGTTCCGCAGCATCACGGCGGGCAATGAGAGCACCTGGCTCTTTGGCGGCCTGTTGGCAGATGAGTGGTCCACCAGCTCCACGTTTCCGCAGAATGACGAGACGGACCAGCGACACGTACTCGAGAATAACAGCCAGGTTACGGGCATGTTGTACCGCCTCTACCGTACGCGCATTCGTGCGGCGGAGACGATCACCGCCTTGAACAAGTACGCCCCGACGAATCGCTCGTTGATCGGCG
>JACMOE010000125.1 GCA_014378185.1 Gemmatimonadaceae bacterium
CCCTCGTCGGCATACCGCACGAGGTGCGGCCTGCAGACATCGACGATTCATACGGCGCCGGCGAACTGCCGCACGCGCATGCGGAGCGGCTCGCACGGGAGAAGGCGGCGGTGGTGGCGCGATCAGCGCCGGACGCCGTCGTGATCGGCAGTGACACCATCGTCGTCCTCGATGGCGACGTACTGGGCAAGCCGCGCGACGAGCGCGACGCCGCGTCGATGCTGATGCGCCTTTCCGGGCGAACGCACACCGTCATGACGGCAGTGGCAGTCATGTGGCGCGGGGTCGAACGCTCTGCGGTGGAAGAGGTGGAGGTCACCTTTCATACCCTCACGTCCGCGGAGATCGACGCGTACATCGCGACGCGCGAGCCAATGGACAAGGCCGGCGCCTACGGCATCCAGGGGTTCGGCGCCACCATCGTGGCGCGCGTGGACGGCGACTACTTCGCCGTCATGGGCCTTCCGCTCCAGCGCATGGTACGCCTGATGGCGGACCTCGGCCTCAACTACCGGTTTGGCGCCGTCACGGCCGACGCGTAGGTCGTGCGCCAGTACTCCACCTTGTCGAGTACGTCGCGCACGGTGATGCGCGCCATGCGGCCCGGCCGGTTCTCCATCGAAATGGGATAGTCCTCGCCCGGATCGCCGTATGCGTCGATGAGGAGATCGTGATAGCGTCGATAGGGCCCCACCCGTTTCGGATTGGTGTAGCCCATGAGGGAAATCACCGGCCGGTCGAGTGCAATGGTCATGTGCAGAGGGCCCGTGTCTGGGGACAGCACCAGCGCCGCACCGTCGAGAATCCCGACGAGGTTGCGCAGTCCGCTGCCGAGCGCGGATACCACAGGCACTCGAGTGGCTTCGAGGATCACGCGTTCCGCCGCGAGTTCGCGCGCCGACCGGCCGCCCACCAGCACAGGCTGAAGCCCGAAGTCATGCCACAGCGCGTTCGTCACGTCCGCCCAGCGCTCGGGCATCCAGTCCTTCTCCGCCTTGCTCGTGGCCACGACGATGGGTGCAATGGGACGGTCGAACCGCGCAAGAAAATCACGTTGCGCCGCGCGCTCATGCTCCCACGGTCCGAGATCCCAGGTCACCGGTTCGTGCGGAACACCGAGTGCCTCTAGGAACTCGAAATACTGGTCCTGTACGTGCTGTCCCTCGCGTGCCGGCAGCCGGTCCGTGGTGAAGAGCCAGTTGAGGTCGCGCGCCCGTGCGCGGTCGAAGCCGAGCTTCACCGGTGCGTGCGTGAACGAGGTGACGATGCCCGCCTTGAAGTACACCTGCAGCGCGAGCACCACATCGAAGTGTCGCGCGCTCAGCGCTCGGCGCACCGCCGGGTAGGCGCGCCATCCGCGACTGCGGTCGAACTCGATGATCTCGTCCACGGCCCAGTGCCCGCGCACGAGCGTGGCGGCACCGGGCTGGAGCACCCACGTGATGCGAACGTCGGGCGTGTGCCGCTTGAGGGCCGTGAGCAGGGGCAGGACGTGCACCGCGTCGCCGACAGCCGACATCATCACGATGCCCACGCTGCGGAGTGGTTTCCGGATCATCGTTATTAAGCTAGTGTCGTGAGTCGAAAGTGTGCAGACGGTAGCGCACCGGAATACGCGAGCTTGAGCGTGCGC
>JACMOE010000126.1 GCA_014378185.1 Gemmatimonadaceae bacterium
CGCGTTCGAGGTGTTGCCAGAGGTAGAGGTAAGGCTGTTCGAGCCCGCCGGCGCGCCAGACCCGAAGACCATGGAAGTGCGCACCAAACGACCCCGCATGACGTCTGGCCGCGCCGCCATCGTGAAGGTGCTGGACACCTACCGCGAGCTGAACTACGGGCTGTCGAAGATCGAGGTGCAGAAGCTCGCTTACTTTCTGCAGGAAGCTGGCGAGCCGTTGAAGCTGCCGTTCGTGAAGCACCACTATGGCCCGTACTCAGACACGCTGCGCCATGCGTTGAACACGATGGAGGGCCACTTCATCCGTGGCCTGGGTGACGGTGTCGTCGAGGCGGAGATCGAGCCCACAGAAGACGCGCTGGCCGAAGCCGAGGCCTTCATCGCGGAGCAAGAGCACGCCGACCTAGCGGGCCACGTTGAGCGAGTCGGGAGGTTGATCGAGGGCTACCAGTCGTCCTACGGCATGGAGTTGCTGGCGTCGGTGCACTGGGTGGCAACGCATGAGGCCGGCGTGCGCACACTGGACGAGGCCATCGCGGCGGTGCACAGTTGGAACGATCGCAAGAAGATGCTCATGAGGCCAGAGCACATCGCGTCGGCGTGGCATCGGCTTGAGGATGAGGGCTGGTTGGCGGAAGGCGGCGGACATCAGGCCGTTGTGGCGGCTAACACGCGCCCACCTGAATGGTCCGGGTTGTCGAATGGATGACAGACGAGCGCATTCTTGCGACGCTGTCGCGAGAAGTGAGCAGGAGTCATTCCATCGAACACGCCTGTGAGATCGTCGCCCGCCGAACTCCCCATGCCGAGGACCAGCCATGAGCGACTTCGATGCGCTGTTTGTGTCAATCGGCCCCATCGCCGAGCGCATGCCGGACCGGCTCAGCGAAGACCTCGAGAGGCAAGCGTGATCCGCAGGGCAGGTCGGTGGTCAGCTCAGTGCGTAGCAGCACGTCCCCTTAAAGCCCGACCCGATTGGGTAGCCAGCCGGGTAGCCGGCGACGGAGAATGTCGATTCATGCATCGCAAGCTATTGATCTCAAATGGATTTCCCGCGATGCATTCTCAATACGACATCGTGCTGCTGTGAGCCTGTCGATGACTTGATTGATGCCGAGTTGATGCCGAGTGGTGCTCAAGGAGGCGTCCGCGCGGCGCGACAAGACGATCGGGCAACTGATCGACGAGAGCCTCGAGTTCTTCGGCATCAAATCCCGCGATGACGCGCTCGAGCTGGTGCGCCGGGCACGAGCGCGGCGCTTGCGTGTGGCTCAGCGCTCACGGGCGAGCGCGCGCCTGAGTGCGAAGAAGGGCGCGAGCAGCGCCGGCCAGACTGCATAGACGACGAGCCGCAGGCGCAACATCACCGGCACGCGCCGTGCGGCGACCAAGGCCTGCCAGCGCGCGCCGAAGCCCTTGGCGCCGAACACGTCGCGCACGAACACCTCGCGCTCGAACTGGAGCGAGAGCGCGTCCTCTACCGCCTCAAGCTGGCCCGCGAGTTTGGCATCCGC
>JACMOE010000127.1 GCA_014378185.1 Gemmatimonadaceae bacterium
CTTGGCCGTCGCATTCGCGAACGGCTCGGTGTGGAGGTGCAGGTGCAGACGACAGACGATGGATTGATGCTGCGCCTTCCCGACATGGGGGCATCGCCACCGGTGGACGCCATTCGGTCACTCGCGGTGGACGAGGCGGAGCGACTGATACTGGAGGAGGTGGGTGCGTCGTCGCTGTTCGGCGCGCGCTTCCGCATGAACGCGGCGCGCGCGCTGCTGTTGCCGCGCGGCAACCCTCGGCGACGCATGCCGCTGTGGCTGCAGCGCCTCAAGGCTGGCGACCTGCTTCAGGCCGTGGGGGAATATCCATCCTTTCCCATCGTGGTGGAGACGTACCGCGACGTGCTCCAGGATGCGTTCGACATGGCGGGGCTCCGCGACGTGCTTGCCCGGATCGCGTCGGGTGCGATCACGATTCGTACAGTGGAAACACCGGTGCCGTCCCCGTTTGCGTCATCACTCCAGTTCGGGTTCGTCATCGACCACATGTATGGGGACGACACGCCACGCGCCGAGCAGCGGGCGGCATTGCTGTCGCTGGACCGTGTGCTGCTCGATGAGTTGATGGGAGGCGAGGGTGCGGACGACACGACGCTCGCTGTGCTGGACGACCTGCTCGCGCGGCGGCGCGGCACCGCCGCTGGCCGGCAGGCCCGTGATGCCGACGAGCTTGCGCTGCTGGTGGACCGTGCGGGAGACCTGACGAAGGCAGAAGTGGACGCGCGCGTCGCACCGCCGGCGGAATGGCGAAGGGGCGATCCATTGGCAACGCTGCTCGCGAGCGGCCGGATGGTGGAGATTGGTGTGCCGACCGCGGCGGGAATCGAGCGTCGCTTCACGCTCGTGGATTCCTTTGGGCGATACGTGGCAGCCTTCGGCGCGGAGGCGCTTGCGACTGTGCGCGCCGGGTCAGCCCTCGTGGAGCGAGCCGCGGCAGACGTTGTTCCGGATGGACTTCGGGAGGCGGTGCTCACCGACCGCGCGGCGCGCCGCGAGATCCTGACGCGCTGGATTTCGCTGGCCGGTCCACTGTCTGTCGAGGATGTGTGCGCCCGCTACGATTTCGATCCGCGGTGGGTGCTGCGCCGGCTGGAGGAGTGGGAGCAGAAGGGCAAGCTGGTGCGCGGCGTGTTCGGTGGCGATCGCGACGCCGTGCGATGGACGTCGCGCCGGTTGCTGGAGCAGGCGCGCCGCCGCGAACTGGCGCAGGCGCGCAAGCAGATCCAGGCGGTGTCGCTCGACCGGTTTGCCTGGTACCTCCAGCGATGGCAGCACCTCACGCCGGACACTCGGCTCACCGGCCCGGATGCCACCGCCACGGCCCTGGCGCAGCTCTACGGCCTTGCACGGCCGGCGGATGACTGGGAGCGGGATTACCTCCCCTCGCGGGTGGAGCACTACGACCCCGATGTGCTCGGCCGCCTGGCCGCGAGCGGCACCCTTGTCTGGGCGGCCGAGCCTCGGTCGGAAGCGATGGTGGGGGGTGGGGTGAAGATTGGGCGTGTCCAATTTTTCGAGCGCGGTACCGGCCGCTTGTGGCTTGGTGCGCCGTCGAGCACGAGTGCACTGGGCGCGAATGCGGCGACCGTACATGCCATGCTCATGTCGCAGGGCGCGTCATTCATCGCCGACATTGCTGCCGCGGCCGGCCTGGGGTCGCAGGCTACCCGCGAGGGTCTGCGCGAACTGGTGGCAGCGGGTCTTGTGACGAACGACACCGTGGATGCGCTGCACGATGCGCTGCGCTGGAAGTCCGTTCCTTCCGTTCGTGGCGTTGAGGAGGCGGATTTCACGCGTTGGTTGCCGGCGGACTTCAAGCCATCGGAGCACCGGCCCGTTGTTCAACGGCGGGCGAGCGTGCGCCGTCTTGCCAAGTGGCGTCGGCCGGACAGGGACGACGGTTCGTTGGGTTCATGGGCGGGCCGGTGGGCGTTGGTGCACCTTCCAGGGACATTAGGCCCAGCAATCGACGCCCATGCCTCTGCCGAACAAGTTGCACGCAAATGGCTTGATAGATACGGTATTGTGTCGC
>JACMOE010000128.1 GCA_014378185.1 Gemmatimonadaceae bacterium
GGATGGCTTCGTCGATGGCCGCCTGCACGTTGAGCCCCATGCTGGAAAACAGGAACTGCTTGCGCGGCTCGCGGACCACGTCGAACCCCGAGTAGACGGTCGGGCGGCCCTTGCTGAAGCCGAAGGTGGGATGTCCACCCAGCACGAGCGAGGTCACCACGTGGGCCGATTCGTGGGCCAGCAGGCTGCCGGCGAACCCCGCCGCGACGTCGCGCCAGTAGTGCGATGGGTGCCGCGCCGACGATGCGCTGTCGGCCGGCGGCGGCCCGGCCGTGCCCTGTGCGCGCGCGAGCCGGCACGGCAGCATGGCAACAAGCAGCGCAAGCACCAGGGGCCGGCTGTCCTGCGTCAGGCGCTGGGTGGAGAGGAGTCGCATCAACGGAATGAAGAGGGACCACCGCAGGAACATGCGGGCGGAGCGCGGGGTCTGCATCACTGACGACGATGTAGTATCATCCACCACGCCGAACATCACCCGGACACGAGGGACATGCCACCCAAACTATCAGACCTCGAGATTCAGCGTGCGCTGGGATCGCTGCCGGGCTGGGCGCGGCGCGGCGACGTGCTGACCAAGACCTTCACGTTTCAGGCGTTCTCGGACGGCATCGACTTCGTGCAGCGCGTGGCGCGGGCGGCGGACGCCATGGACCACCATCCCGATATCGACATCCGGTACACCAAGGTGACCTGCACCCTCTCGACGCACGACGCGGGCGGCATCACGCAGAGCGACCTGACCCTCGCCTCCACGATCGAGACACTGGCGCCGGCCTGACCTCGCGCGCGGCCGTCAGTCGAACAGGCTGGTGGCGCCGGCCCGCGCGGGGCTCCCGATGACGATCGAGTACCACTCCTGGTCCGGGAGCGCATACCGCTCGAAGTCGGGCTGGTGCTGCCGCTGCGACTGGTGCGGTGGCATACGTCTCGTCGTCCGGATGGGCGAAGATGGCCGTGAGCGCCCGACGACCGCGTGCGGGCTCGCCCGTGGCGAGCACGCACGCGGTTCAGTCGGGAACCGTCAGCGGCGGCGACCGCCCAAAAGGTTCAGGATGGCCAGGAAGATGTTGAGGAGGTCCAGGTAGATGTTCACCGCGGCCGGCACGTAATCGTCCGGGCCGTACTGGCCTGATTTCAGGATGCGCCAGGTGTCGAACACCAGGAGTCCGCTGAAGACGAGCACGGTGGCCGCTGAAATCCACAGCGATCCGATGGCACTGGGCACGAAGAAGCTCAGCAGCGAGGCGGCGATGAGCACCCACAGGCCGACGATGAAGAACGCGCCCCACGCGCTGAAGTCGCGCTTGCTCACGACGGCGTACAGCGACAGAACGCCGAACGTGGAGAGCGTGAGGAGGCCCGCCTGGCCGGTGATGCCGGGGCTGGTCTTCTCGGCGATGAACAGGATCGGCGAGATGATGATGCCGACGACGAACGTGAACACGAAGGTGAGCACGAGTCCGCGGATGGGTTCCGCGCGCGCCTTGAGGGCCATCCACATGGGCGCGATCATGGCGATCATGCCGATGAACGGATGCTCGAGCACGGCCTGCATGAGGCCGGGTTGGGTCTGCCCGAAGGCGACGCCGATGGCGGTGACGATGACGCTGGCGAAGACGAGGCCGTACGTGCGGCGCACAAGCGTCGCGCGTTCCTCGCCTGTGCGAACTAGGGTCCCTGTGTAAGCGACACCCATGGGGAGAGAGCTCCGTGAGAGGTTGATTGAATATACCCCCTGGAAGGCGCGTTGAGCCATCGACGCCATTATCGCTTGCGCAGTTCCACGTTGCCGTTCACCGTCGTGAGCCTGATGCGCCGCCCTCCCTTGCCGAGCGTGGCGCGCAGGTGGCGCGGATCGATGCGGCCCGTGATGGTCACCGGCCAGTCCGTCTGGAAGCGGCCATTCACCGTGGACAGCTCGATGTTCGCGTCGATATCGCCCGCGAACTCGGCCACCACCGTGCCGTTCACCGTGCTGAAGTCGAGGTCCTCGTCGCCGTCGAGGCGGCCCATCGTCGCGTGAATGCTGCCGTTCACCGTGCTGGCCTGCACCGGTCCGCCAGAGCTCACCGCGTCAACGGAGCCGTTCACCGTGCTCGCGCGCACCTCGCTTGTTGCCCCGTCCACCGAGACGCCGCCGTTCACGGACCACACCCCGATCTTCACGCCCTTTGGCACCCGGATCTCGAAGTCCACGGAAACGTCGTTGTGGTCGTTCCACCGGTTGCCGCGGTCGTCACTGTTCGCGGAATACCGGTCCGCGGTGCACACGGTCTTCGTGTTCACCCAGATGGCGCAGACCAGGACGCTTCCGTCGGCCGACTTCGTTGTTTCGATCTTCACGTCCTTCGGGTCGCCGCGGCGCCAGCTCTTGATGGCCGTGATCTCCACCTTGTCGCCGGAGGAGGCACGCACGTGCATCGCGCCGTTGAGGTTGCGCACGCGCACCCACTGCCCCTGGGGTACGCGCTCGCTCAGGGTGAAGGCATCGCGCTCGTTCTGGCGATCCTGTGCCGCGAGGGCGACGGGGGCCACGAGGGCGGTGGCGAGAATGAGATGCCGGATCGGCCGCATGAGAGGTTCCTGTCGGAGTAGGCGCGCCTACCGGCGGCGCTTGAGGGTGATGTCGCCGCTGAACGTCTCGGCGATGATGCGTGCGGTGCCACGACCCACCGTGAAGGTGAGCCGCTTGGCCTGCGCGGCACCGATGCCGTGCTCGCCGGCCTTGAGCGTGATGGGAAAGTCGCTCTCGATGCCGCCGCTGAAGGTGGATACACCGAGTTCGGCGCCGATGTCGGCAGGCAGGGAGAGCGTGACCTCGCCGGAGTGCGTGATGAACTCGTAGCGCCCCGCGTCGAGAATGGCGCCGAGGAACGCGATGTCGCCACTGGTGGTGTGGGCGCGAATCTGGCTCGAGACGACGTCGCGAAGGTCGAGATCGCCGCTCACCGACTCGACGGTCACGTCGCCGCGCGCTCCGGTGAGGGCAATCCCACCGCTGACGGTGTTGATCGTGGCCTCGCCCCTGACGCCAGCGACGACCACGTCGCCGGACAGGGTCTCGATGTCGAGCCGGTCACCGGCGTCGCGTACCTGTACGTCACCACTCTGCGCGTGCGCCTCGATGTCGCCGCGCACGCCACGGACGCTCACCGATCCGCTCCACGTGGTCGCGGATACCCTGGTTCCGAACGGGACCGTCACCTCGAACCGTGCATCGCTGCACCCGCGGCCGGACGATGGTTCCAGCGAGGCGCGCGCACCGCTGCTGGTGAAGCGAATCGCGCCATTCTCGATGCGCGCGTGCACGCGGATCTCGTTCTTCTCGGCGCCTGCCACCACCACGGTGCCGCCCGGACACGTGACGCTCAGCGACCCGCGCGCATCGAACGACACGACGGTATCGAGCGAGCCGGACTGCTCGCGCTCGCGCCGCTCCTGCGCGCGATCCCTGTCACGCTCGGCGCGCTCCTGCGCGCGTTCGCGCGCGCGGTCAGCGCGCTCCTGTGCCAGCTCGCGCGCGCGCTCGCGGGCGTCCGCACCCGACTGGGCAGCGGCGGGCGCGGGGAGCGCGAGGGAGAATACGGTCGTGAGCAGCATCAGTGATTTCAGCATGTGTCCCCTAGAGGCGCGTCGGCAGCAGTGCCGCGGTGCGCAACAGCTCGACTTTCTTTTCGAGCGAGTGATTGAGTTGCGTGGCGAGAAAACCACTCGCCGGGTCGTGGGCGAGCGCCGCACGGCTCTGTGCGATTGCGGAATCCATGACGGCGATGCTCAGCTCGAGGACCGCCACCGTCTTCGGGTCGAGTTGCGCGCGCCGCTCCCGCACGATCTGGCGCAGCACGGTGATCTCGCTGGCGAACACGGGATCCGCGGCGTCGGTGACTCGGTCCGCGCTGGCGAGGCGAGCGATTGCCCGGACCGCCGCAGGACGCGCCGCGGGTGTCACTGGCGATTCGGGGACGGTGGACGCGATCCGGCCGGTGGATTCCGGGACCGCGACAGCGACGACAGCCGGCGCAGCGGGACGTATGGTTGCCTGCTGGCTGGCCGCGGGCAGGAGGAGCGAGGCGCGAGTGAGGTAGTGCGTCACGCCTGCGGTCACGCCAACCAGCGCGGCGGCGGCGAGGGCCGGCCGCAGCCAGGCGCGCCGAGCAACGCGTGCGACCGGCGACTCCATCAATAGCACGGGTGCCTCGACGCGCTCGGCAATGCCGGCCCACAAGTCGCGCGACGGCACGAGCGGCGGAAGGGCCGCAGCATCCGAGCTGATCGCGCGCAGGTCGGACAGCAACTGCCGGCAGGCCGCGCACGAGCCGGCATGCGCCTCCACGCTCGCGCGAACGCCATCTGGCGCACCGCCCTCGAGATAGTCCGCAAGCACGTCGGCAACGCCGTCGCAGTCCAGGTGCATGATTGGTGTGGTCATTTGATGAGTGCCTGTCTCAGCAGCATTCTTGCGCGGTGCAACTGCGCCTTGGTAGCTCCCGAGGTGACGCCGAGCATCTCGGCGATCTCCTCGTGCTTGTAGCCTTCCACGTCGTGCAGGGTGAAGACGCGCCTCGCCCCCTTCGGCAGCTTGTTGATCGCCATCTCGAGATCCATGCGGTCACCAGTCGCGTACGGCCGGCCTGGCAAGTGATCGATGGCATCGCCCTCGTCGTCATCCTCGAACCGCGAGCGCTGCAGCCCCTCGGTCTTGCGGTCGTTCAGGACCACGTTCACGGCGAGCCGATGCAACCACGTACCGAACGCGCTCTCGCCACGAAACAGGTGCAGTTTCTCCCACGCGCGGACGAAAACATCCTGCGTGAGCTCTTCGGCGCGCGTGCGGTCTGCCACCATGCGCGCGCAGAGGGAAAAGACCCGGGAAACGTGCAGGTGATACAGCCGCTCGAACGCGCGACGATCTCCCGCCGCCGCAAGGCCGACGTCCGGATTGGCGGTGTACGCCGGCTGAACCTGCATTGATTCGGGTAAGGCCACTGCCGTCATCAGTCGTCTGGGTCTCCCTGCATATACGGGATGGGATACCCGGACCGCTCAGAAGGTTTGAATTGAATCGCGCCGCAGGGTGAAGCGTTCGATCACTCCCGGCAACGCGGTGATGTCGTGCATCACCGCGTCCGCGCCGGAGGCCTCCATCTCCCCACGCGCAAACGCGCCCCAGGTCACGCCGACGGTGTAGACGCCGGCAGCGCGACCCGACTCGATATCGTGCGGGGAATCCCCGACGAAGAGAGCGTTCTCCGCGCTCGTGCCAAGGAGTGCCAGCGCGCGTTCGACGGGTTCCGGATGCGGCTTGTGGTTCACGCACGTATCGCAACCCACCACCACCGGAAAGATGTCGTTCAGCCCCACCAGTTCGAGGCCCTTCACCGCGAGCCAGTCCGACTTGCTCGTCACGACGGCCATGGGATGTCCCGCCGCTGCCAGTCCGCGCAGCATGGTGACGACGCCGTCGTACGCGTGGA
>JACMOE010000129.1 GCA_014378185.1 Gemmatimonadaceae bacterium
CGACTATCAGGAGTCGCTCGCGACGAGCAATGGCGTTTCGCCCCCGCCCCCGACGCCCCCCAAGGCGTTCTCCCCGCTCTTCGTGGTCAATTCCTGACCTCCGCGGTCCTCGAGGCGTGACGACGTCGTTACGCCTCGGCGACCACTTCAAGACATCTAGCGGCGATTCTCCACGCAATCGCCCACACAGACACTCGCTCAGGAGATTCATCGTGCGCTCTTTCGTCAAGACAACATTCGCGGTCATGTGCAGCGTTGCACTCGCCAGCCCCGCCGTCGCCCAGGACCTCACCGGCGCCGGCGCGACGTTTCCGTTTCCCATCTACGACAAGTGGTTCCACGAGTACGCCGCCAAGAAGGGCGTCCAGATCAACTACCAGTCGATCGGCTCTGGCGGCGGCATCAAGCAGCTGACTGAAGGCACCGTGGATTTCGGCGCGTCCGATGCGCCGATGTCCGATGCGGAACTGGCCAAGGCCAAGGGTCCCGTCATGCACGTGCCCACAGTGCTCGGCGCCGTGGTCGTCACGTACAACGTGCCCGGCCTCACGAAGGAGCTTCGACTGGACGGCACCACGCTCGCCGGCATCTTCCTGGGTGAGATTACCAAGTGGAACGACGCGCGCATTCAGAAGCTGAACGCTGGCACACGCTTGCCCGCTACGGACATCCTCGTGGTGCATCGCTCCGACGGTTCCGGAACGAGCTACGTCTTTACCGACTACCTCACCAAGGTCAGCCCGTCGTGGGCCGCCAAGCCGGGCAAGGGGAAGGACGTGCAGTGGCCCGTTGGTCTGGGTGGCAAAGGCAATGATGGCGTGACCGGACAGGTTAAGCAGTTGCCTGGATCCATCGGCTACGTGGAGCTTGCCTACGCGAAGCAGAACAAGTTGCCCTATGCGCAGATCCGGAATGCCAGCGGCGAGTACGTCACGCCGACGATTGCGGCGGTCACTGCGGCCGCGGCCAGCGCCAAGCTGCCAGCGAACACGGACTATCGCGTGTCCATCGTGGATGCCGGTGGCAAGGGCGCCTATCCCATCTCGTCGTTCACCTGGCTGTTGATCTATGAGAAGCAGATGGACGCGGACAAGAGCCGCAAGCTGCTGGACTTCGTGCGGTGGGCGCTCACCGAGGGCGAGAAGTCGGCGCCGTCGCTCGACTACGCGCCGATTCCCGCAGCGATGGCCAAGCAGCTCATCAAGCGGTTGAACACGGTAACGGTCGTCGCGCGCTGACCGCTGGCGGGCTGGACACGAAGGCCGGATCGCCAGGCGGCGGTCCGGCCTTCTTGTTACACGGCTGTGACGACGCCGGGGGTCTTCCCCGGTTGCCGCAGGGATCGGGTCTCCGCATGATTCATGGAGCCTCAGGCTGGTGCGGGCGGGCCCTCATTCACGGACGCACGATGACGGAGATGCACGGCAACACCGAGTGGGCAGTCACGACACTCACGCCGCGCCAGGATCGGCTCGAGCACGCGATCGTGGAAGTGCTCCGCGCTGGTGGCACACGCAGCGCCCTGCGCGACCACGTGGTGCAGCTGGGCGATCACCTGCGCATGCAGGGCGTCTCCCTTGCTGGCGCCACACGCCTGGTGCATGCGTTGGGACATCGCGCTACGCCGCTCATGTCGCTGGACCCGAACCCCGCCGTCGGCGACTCGCCCGC
>JACMOE010000130.1 GCA_014378185.1 Gemmatimonadaceae bacterium
TCAGCGCATCATGCAGCGTGCAGCCGCCGCATTCCGCGCCGTCGGTCGGAGTCGTGACAGTGCTATCGATCATGAGATATCGCCCCGGGATTCACGTGTTGGCTTGCGTTGCATGGTGTTACCCTCGCGCTCGACCGTTGATCCGGCAGCGCAGTCAGCAAACCGCATCAGTGGTTACCCACGAGCATGATGCCATAGCCCGCGAGCGCGGCGCCCATTGAGTAGTAGGACACGTTCTTGTGCTGGTTGCGGGCGTTGGAATCTTCCTTTGCGTCGCTGGCGAGCTTGATGCCCGCCCAGGTAAAGCCCGCGTCTGATGCCAGGAGCAGCCCCGAGTGCAGCAGGCGCTTGGTGCGGCCCACCTCGTTGTCGCGTGATTCCCAGAGGTTCCAGAGCCCGGTCACGGTGTTGAGTGTGAACACCGTGCCGATCGCGGCCGCACCGACGCTGTGCAGGCCGCTTGCCCAGCCTGGTCGCTCCGCTCCGGACTTGTCCGCCTGGAAGAGCTGATTACCCGCCACCGACTGCACGACGAACAGCGGAATCATGGTATATGACGCGTAGCGATGGATCCGCAGCCGCAGCTCGTAGGCGTCGCTCACCTCCACGGCCCTGGGTCGGCGACGCACGGTATCGCTGGGAACATCGGTGCCACGCGTGACCCCGACGGGGACGGCAACCGCCATCGGTGCCACCATCAGGGCCGACTGCTCCGCCGGCTGCTGCGCGCGTGCTGACCCAGTGGCCAGCGCGAGGGCCCCAAGTACCGCGCACGCAATCTTCATGAGGAGACGAGGTCCGTTCAAGGAGTGAAGTAAGGGCAGGAACTGGCAGCCCCTATGGCCGAGCGGTCATCCAGGACTTCATTTCGGCCATGTTCCGGTCAAAAATAACTCGCTGAGGCGCGGTCAGTACGGCGCGAAATTCCGGGAGCATCTTGTCCCGGAGTGCCATGAGCTTCTTCAGGCCGTCCTCGCGATCCGTTGCCAGCCCCTCCATGGCGGCTCGGCTGGCGCCCGCATACTTCGCGGTGATGGCCTCGACACGCGCCTTCTGGTCGGCGGTCAGCTCGAGGCCCCCAAGCTGCGCGGCCGCGGCGCGATTGGCCGCAGCGGCGCCCTGCGGCGGCGGGCTGGCGGGCAGCGAGCTCGATTGAGCGGCCGCGAGAGCAGCCACTCCGGTTGTCAGTATCGCGACCAGCGCCGTGCCACGAATTGCCTGCATCACGTCTCTGTTGTTGGGGGCGCGGTGATTCATGTCGTGCATACACACGCTCTGCAATGTCGTTCCGCGCTCGAGCACGTACGACAACCGGCAGGACGCCGCTTCACTTGTGTCGTGAGTTGGTCCCAGTCCACGAACTTCTTGTTCTTCTGAGCATGAGCTGATGCACCGCGGTGATGGCGATCTTGTCACAGCACTTCCGACTCACGAAACTAGACGAAGTCGGCCGTAGCGTCCTGCGGCGATGCTGCAGGCCTCCTGCTGTCATTGCCAAGCGACCGGATGAACGAGAGCGCCAGCCGCGTGGCAAGCGCGTCGGCGGCAACCACGAGTGCCTCTCGCGTCCTGCTGGGCGCCTGGCGCGCTGCTTCGCCCGTTGCCTCGGCGGCCTGCTGCGCGAGGTGCGCGGCGCCCTGCACCCCCTGTCTCGCGGCCTGGGCGGCGGCGGTCGCCGCCCGGGCGTCCGCACCCGATGCCGCGACGAACGCACCGGCGCCCAGCGCGATGGCGAGCGATGGCCATGGGTTCCGCTGGATGGCATCCGCGACATCCAGCTTCTGTCGAAGGGCGTGCACGGGCTCGGCCATGCGCTCATGCAAGGTTGTGAGCGTGTCCGCAACCTGCGCTCGGCTGCGCTGTACGTCGCTCCGTGCTGATTCGATTTCGGCCTGTGACATGTCGGCTCCACGAGTGACGGATTAGGTGATCCTATCACCGTACAATGCATGTTCCGGGCACAGGCGGTGGGTTTTGACCCACGACTGGAGAACTGGCCGCAGACCACAGATGACCATCTTTCCACGCTCCGGTGCGGAAAACGTGGTCATGAGTCGTCTGTCGTGGGTTGAACACTTCCGGGTCGTTGTGCCGCGCGGCGCAAGCCTTGCCTGCCTTTGCGCGCTTCAAGCCCCGGTTATCCCTCCCTTCAGCGAATGGTATCACATGAGTCTCCTCGACCTCGTGCAGCAGCAGATCGGGCCTGACGGCATTCAGGAGATCAGCCGGCAGATCGGCGCGGATCCCGCCGCCACGGAAGCGGCAGTGCAATCGGCGCTGCCGATGATGCTCGGCGGAATGGCGAACACGGCGCAGCAATCGGGAGGCGAGAGCGCGCTCCAGTCTGCCATCAGTGCCATTGGCGGTGGCGGCGGAATTGGTGGAATGCTGGGGAGCATTCTCGGCCAGCATCACGCCACCGTGCAGGACGGCGTGCAGCAGGCCTCGGGGCTCGACGCGGGCAAAGCCGGGAAGCTGCTGATGCTGCTCGCGCCGTTCATCATTCGCGCGCTGGCGCAGCATCAGGCGTCCAACTCGGCACCGCAGGATGGCGGACTCTCGGGAAATTTGCAGCAGGCAGCAACCGAGGCAGCGCAAACCGCCTCATCGCCGGCAGTGGGCGGCATACTCGGCAAGATTTTGGGCGGACTGAGCTGAGGCCAGCTACCGAACGCTACCGCAAGTGCCTATGTGACAACGCTTTACATACCTCGTTGCGGACGTTAGAATGACGGGTCGCCATACGCGCAGATCGGGATCATTCGGTCGCCGTGTGGTGTCCCACGTGGTTGTTGCATCCCGCCCGGCGCCGTCGCGCCACCCGCTCCGCAGAGAGGTGTTCTTCGTGCGTGCTCCCAAATACGTGCTCAACGGCCTGTTGGGCGTGAGCGCCCTGGTCTTCGGATCGGCGCACTTCATCCATGCTCCGGCAGAGAACGGGCCCGTGCTCACGGCAGCGGTCGCGTTCGTGACGCGTTCGCCCGTTGCCGTGAGTTCGCCAGCGCGCGTCGCAGGGGAGGCGGTTGCCGCTGTCACGCGCTCGGCAGTGGGTGCCTTTGCCGGCGTGGTCCGCCCCTTGAGCCGGCCGGAAGCGCTCGAGGATGCATTCAAGGCGTACTTCGCGTACAAGGCCGCACATCCTGACGATGTTCGCAAGCCGTTCCTGTACTTCGTGGATTACGGCCTCGCGAGCACGGAACCGCGCGGCTACGTGTTCAACATGGATTCGCTCAAGGTCGTGGACGGTCCCTTTACCGTGGCGCACGGACGCGGCTCGTCCACGTCGCAGTACGGTGTCCCGACGCGGTTCTCCAACGCATCCAACAGTTACGCCACTTCACTCGGCCTGTACGTTGCGCAGGCGACGTATGATTTCCACGGCCATACGGGCGGACAGGGGTACAGCTCCATCGGGCTGCGGTTGCAGGGCGTCTCGAGCGGCTTCAACGACAACGCGCTGAACCGGAAGGTGGTGGCGCACGGCGCGCCGTACGTCACGTCCACCAGGGCGGGACGCAGCCAGGGTTGTCCTGCCATGGAACCGGCACGCGCGGCGCGGTTGCTGCCCAAGCTCGCCGATGGTGGAATGGTGTTCCTGTTCGCGCCGGACCAGGACTGGCTTGCGCGGGATCCGTGGCTTGCGGTGGCGGCGCAGTAGGGCAGGCAGGCCACCCATTGCGTGGCGTGTGGCAAGTATCAACAAAAGGCGCTCGTACGAAGTAGAGAGTAGCTGACCCAGTACCAGTACTGGTACGGCGAGCGCGAAGGCTACGAAGAGCA
>JACMOE010000131.1 GCA_014378185.1 Gemmatimonadaceae bacterium
GGGCTCTCGTGATTGAAGAGGATGCCATTGCCCGCGTAGATGCCGTAGGCCTCGCGATAGTTGACGGTGATCCAGTATGCGTAGAGCTTGGCAACCGCGTACGGACTGCGGGGATAGAACGGCGTGGTTTCCTTCTGCGGCGTTTCCTGCACAAGCCCATAGAGCACCGAGGTGGAAGCCTGGTAGAAACGCGTCTTCTTCTCCAGGCCGAGGATACGGATGGCCTCCAGAATGCGCAGCGCTCCCAGAGCATCGCTGTTGGCCGTGTACTCCGGTTCTTCAAAGCTCACGGCCACGTGGCTTTGCGCCGCCAGGTTGGAGATTTCGTCGGGCTGCACGAGCTGGATGATCCGGACCAGCGACGAGGAGTCCGTCATGTCGCCGTGATGAAGCGAGAACGCGTTGCCCTTCACGTGCGGGTCGTGGAAGAGGTGGTCGATGCGGTCAGTGTTGAACAGGGATGTTCGGCGCTTGATGCCGTGAACCGCGTAGCCCTTTTCCAGCAGGAACTCCGCGAGGTAGGAGCCGTCTTGGCCCGTGACGCCGGTGATAAGTGCGGTTTTCATTGATGCCTATAAAGTCATATGTCGGTGTGCAGGGCTCGAAGCCGAGGGGCGTGGGAGGCTTGGTCAGGCACCGGCAGACTCTGGGCGCATCGGGGCACCCGACCGGAAGTGCGGCGTCTATGGAGTATTCACTTCGGAACGATGGCCTCGCGCAGCGGCAACCCCGCGGCATCCTTGCCTGACAAACTCGGCACATCATGGCCCAGTGGCCAGCCGATGCCGAGGTCCGGATCATCCCACCGGATGGTGGCCTCCGCTGCCGGCGCATAGTAGTCAGTTGTCTTGTAGAGAAAATCCGCGCTGTCGCTCGTCACGAGAAAGCCATGCGCCAGACCGGGCGGGATCCATAGCTGTCTACTGTTGTGCTCGCTGAGATCGACGCCGACCCAGAGCCCGTAGGTCGGGCTTCCGGATCGGATATCGACTGCCACATCAAACACTGAGCCCTCCGTCACCCGCACCAGCTTCCCCTGCGCATGCGGCGGCAGTTGGTAGTGCAACCCACGCAGCACCCCCTTGCTCGACCGCGAGTGGTTGTCCTGCACGAACACGACCTCGTGACCAACAGCGTCGTTGAAGGCCTTCTGGTTGAAGCTCTCCATGAAGAACCCGCGCGCATCGCCGAACACCTTGGGTTCGAGGATGAGCACGCCTTCGATGGCGGTGGTGATCACGTTCATGGTCGCTCTCGGGCTTAGCGAAAGCGAGGATTCTAGTGAGGTGGAACCACACGTTCGCACGCGCAACCCGGAAGGGCGATAATGGAGAGATGACCGAAAACATGATAGAGAATGCCCAAGAGAGCTGCGCGCCAAACCCGGACGCCCCCGCCAAACCCGTGCCGGTAACCGCCGACGCCGCATCGCGGGCGAACGCCGAAGCCGCCTTGCCGGCAGACGCCGAACCGGCTGTCTCGCTCCATTTCAGCAGCGTCGGCCTGGCCGAAAGCCTGCAGCGCGCCGTCGCCGCCCAGGGCTACACGACGATGACGCCGATCCAGGCCAAGGCGATCCCGATCGTGCTCGCCGGCCGTGACGTGATGGGCGCGGCCCAGACCGCCACCGGCAAGACCGCCGCGTTCTCGCTGCCGCTGCTGCACAAGATGCTGCGCCACGAGAACGCCAGCATGTCGCCGGCGCGCCACCCGGTGCGGGCGCTGGTGA
>JACMOE010000132.1 GCA_014378185.1 Gemmatimonadaceae bacterium
CGGGGTATCGCTGCCGCATGCCGCGAATGCCGCGAGCGATGCGGCCGCCATTGCCGATGCCAGATTACGAATGTTCATGCGTTGAGTCTCCGAAGGGGATCGGTGTAAGAAATGGGACATCGAACGTGAAATCGACCCCGGCCACTACTTCATGCGTCACATATTCACGCGGGAAACATAGGTGCATCTGCATCTATTCCCCCCGGGCGGAAACGACGGTGGCGCGCAGAGCCATCCAGGCTCCGCGCGCCACCGCAATAACGAGTACCGGCGCGAGCTACTTCGGCACGGAGATGTTGTCGCCGCCCACGGTGATCACGAAATCGTCGCGACGATTCTTTGCGTACGCGTCGTCGTTGGTGCCCTGGTCCACCGGACGTTCCTCGCCGTAACTCACGACGTCGAACCGGACATTGTCGATGCCCTGCGACACGAGGTACCGTCGTGCGGCGTTCGCACGGCGCAACCCGAGTGCCATGTTGTACTCGTTCGACCCCCGCGCGTCCGTATTGCCTTCGATCCGGATGCGCATGGAGGAATTGGCGCGCAGCAGCGGAAGCTTGGCGTCGAGCGCAGACTTGGCGTCGGCACGGATCTCCGACTTGTCGTAGTCGAAGTACACCGGCGCATTGAGCATCGAGCGCGCATCGGCGAGCGCGTGCGCGGCTGCGTCGCGCTCCATCTGCATCCGGCGGTTGGCCGCGTCAATGGAATCCTGGCGCATGCGGTTCGCGCGATCGATGGAATCCTGGAGTGCACGGGCACGATCCGCCGCGCGGGTGTCCACCACCGCGGCAGTGTCGATGACCCTCGGCGCCGCGACCACCGGACGCTGCATACCGAGCATGAGGCTCACGCCAGCCCGCGCCAGGAAATTGGTGAGGTAGGCTGCGTCGTCATTGCGTCCAGTGGGCGCTGCCGGAGACTTGAACGTCTGGCTCTGCGGATTGGGCGCCAGCATTCCGAGTACGTCGAATCGCAGCGCGAGGGCGCTGCCGAGCTGCGCCCGGAGCCCGATGTCCGGGGAGAGGATGAGGTCGGAATGGGCATCCACGCGATCGCCACCGACACCCATGCCGAGGATCACGGCGTTACCCGCCATGCCGCCCCACGGAATGTTGTAGTTCAGGCGGCCAACGTAGTAGTTGATCTGCGCCTTCGTGGTGCGAGATGGCTCGGGGTCGGCCTGCGTGTACGAGGCATCAGCCTCGAGCTCCCAGCGGGGCGACACGAAGATGCCGGCACGCCCGCCCGCACCGCCGCCAAGCCGCTTCGTCCGAAGCGCCTCGTCGAGCCGGTCGAGCTGCAGGAACCCGCCAAGCTCCACGGTGCCCGCCTGTTGGGCGACCGCGGAGCGGCCTGGAAGAAGAAGTGCCAACCCGACGAGTGCGGGTGAGATGAGTTTGCGTACGTTCACTTGACTTTGCTCCACGTGCTGGTTCGATGGGTACCGGCAGGTCCGTTACAGACCTCGGGTGGTTTGCCGCGCGTCCCGCGCAGCGCCTTCAAAGTAATCTCTTTTATTGGCAACTTTGACGCCGACGTCAGGTTACACAACTGTTTACGAGTCTCGATACGCCCCAGAACGCGGCGAGCGTGGGGAACGGCCCCTTTCCCGCTGGTGTAAATTGCACCAATGCCTCCCGGCAGCACCAACGTGGCGCCGGCACGCCGTCGCGCGTCCTGTGAGCGATACTTCCTTTTCCATTCCGGCGGCCAGACGACAGGCCGCGATTTCCTTCCGTTGTGACGACACCAAGAAAACGACCGACTCGACGCAGGGGGCGCGGAACCTCGGCTCCGCAACTCACGTCGACCTCCACGAGCCGCACCGCCTACGCCGAAACGAAACGGTGGCTCATCCAGCAGCACGGTTCCGTGTGCGCCTACTGCGGCCGCCGCGCGACCGCGACGACGATCACGCTGGACCACGTTGCCCCTCGTCGGGGGCAGAGCGCCTACGACCGCCGCGACAACCTCGTGCTCGCTTGCGCCGATTGCAACGGCGCCAAGGCGGACATGCCGATTCTCGCCTTCCTGCTGCGGAAGCGCGAACGCTCCTCGATGCTGCGCCGCTATGGCGCACACCTCAGCCCGATGCTGGTTGACCTGGTGCGCGCGCTCGCGCCCGACGGCGATGCCGCGCCCCGCGTGAAGGAGTCGTTCGATGACCTCTTCACCGACGACGAGTCGCCATACCACGAATCACCGTACAGCGACTAGCGGTCAGCCGCGCTACGGCGAACGGTCGAAGTAGACAAGGACCGTTCTCGCGCCACCGTTTCCAGCATCACCGGTGTCATGCGCGCCACCGCGTCATGCAACGTGGTGATCTGCCGGGACAGGCGATCGATTCTCGCCTTCACCGCCAGCGGCAACCACGGCGCTGTAAGCACATCGACTCCCACAAGTGGCCCGGGCGCTCGCCCCTCCTCCAGCGCCAGTGCGAGATCGGCGAGGGTCGCGGTGGCGCGTTCCGAAAAATCCTCCAGAGCACCGCGCACGGAATCGTCCGCAGCGTGCCGCGCGATGGCCAGGGCGGCGACGGATGCCGCGAAGCGACGCGTATACGCCAAAATCGTCAGCGCAGGTGCAAGCTTGCGCTCGTCGCCGTGCGCCTCGTTGAGCGCGCGCTGGAGCGACTCCTCTGCGTTCACCGTTGCGAGGCCGAGGGACCTGCGCCGCGCGCGCATTGCCTCCCCCGCCGCGGGACCGCGGTCGTGAAACAGCGCAACCACGCACGCCAGATACTCGCAACTCGCGCGAAGTGCCGCCGCCGCATATGCGGGAAAGCGGCTTTGTTCGGGGCTTGGCCACAGGAACCGCGCGCCGGCCAGGGCGAGCGCGCCGCCCAACAGCGTGTTCACCACACGCGTGCCCGCCAGATGCCAATCGCCGGCCGATGCCTCGGCAAGCAGCACGAATGTAGGCGTGAGGAACACCGAGAATGCCGCGTAGTTGAGCGGCAGCAGCGCTACACAGCACGCCACGAAGATGGTTGCGATCACCAGCACTGACCGCGGGTCGTGAAAGAACACTCCCAGCGCCGCCGCAAGCAGCGCGCCGAGCACCGTACCAAGCACGCGCTGCAGTGCGCGCGTCAAGGTGACCCCCGTGTACGGCTGCAGGATGACGATCACCGTGATGGTGAGCCAGTAACCGCGCTTCAACTCGAGGAACTCCACGAGCGCCACGGCGATGGTCGTCACCACGGCCACGCGAAGTGCGAAGCGCACGATGAGCGAGCCAGGCGAGAGCATCGCCCGGAACGATTGCCACAGCACATGTTCCTCCGCCGGCTCCTCCGACGCAGGCGCGCGGACCAGGGGCGCGGATGCGAGCGCAGCGGCATCCGGTTCGCCGCCGTTCAGCGACTGCACCGTGACGGCCGCTGCACTCGCGAATTGCGCCGCACGGTCCAGGATCATGGCCGCCTGCTCGTATTGCGCGTTCACCTCCGCGGTCGCCTGCCCGCGGATCGTGTCGCGGAGCATGTCCCCGCTCCAGGGCACGGCAATGGGTGCGCTTGCGGATTCCGACTCGATGCCCACGGCCAGTGCCCGGGCCGTGGTCGCCATGGCACCCAGCAGCTGGATGCAACGGTCGTGCAGCACGTCGTTGCGGCCCACTGTGCGGAGCGACGCGAGTGTTTCACCCAGCGCCACGCTGTGTCCGAAGATCTGGTCTGCCGACTCGGCGAGTACCAGCAAGCGCTCACCGCGGTCCACGGCACCGGGGCGCCCACGACGCAACTGCACGAGCACGGCATTGGCGTTCTCGAGTGCCGTTCGCATGCTTGTGGTGTGCGCGGGTGTGAACACCGGCCACTCGGTGGTCTCCCTCATCCGGGTCTCGACGCCGAGTTGCTCCTGATATTCGGCGAGCGCGGTGTAAGTCGCCGAGATCGCGAGCCGTGCGGGCCGATACGGACGCAGCGGCCAGAGCACCAGCGCGATGCCCATGGCCCACAACCCACCGAGCACGAGGTAACCAGCACGCGCAAACGCCTCGGCCGGATGCGCGACGGGTATCGCGAGGGCCACCACATACGTGGCAAGCGTGGCGCCCCCCACGCTGATGCCCGGGTTGCCCCAGACGCGCAGCACGCTTGCGAAGAACGCCACAAGGAACGTGGCAACCAGGACGGGTGCCACGTGTCCGCTGACCACGGTCGCGAGCGCCCCTGCGATGGCGCTCGTGCCCATCAGCACCGCCATCGTCCACGCGCGCGCACTGTACGATCCGCCCCTGTCGGACAGGGCGCCATTGAATCCGCCCAGGCTCATC
>JACMOE010000133.1 GCA_014378185.1 Gemmatimonadaceae bacterium
ACCTTCGACGAGCTCAAGCTGCCCGACGTCATCCGGAAGATGGCCGAGAAGCCGCGCGGGCTCGTGCTGGTGACGGGCCCCACCGGTTCCGGCAAGAGCACCACGCTCGCCGCGATGATCGACAAGATCAACAAGGACCGGAAGGGGCACATCATCACGGTGGAAGATCCCATCGAGTTCATCCATCGCCACCAGGGCTGCATTGTCAACCAGCGCGAGGTGGGGACGGACACCAAGAGCTTCCAGGCCTCGCTCAAGTATGCGCTGCGCCAGGATCCCGACGTCATCCTCGTGGGCGAGATGCGCGACCTGGAGACCATCCAGGCCGCCCTCACCATTTCGGAAACGGGCCACCTTGCCTTTGCCACGCTGCACACCAACAGCGCGGCCGAGGCGATCAATCGCATCATCGACGTGTTTCCCAGCCACCAGCAGAGCCAGGTGCGCGCGCAACTGGCCTTCGTGCTGGAGGGCATCGTGACGCAGACGTTGTTGCCGAAGGCCAAGGGTCGCGGCCGCGCCATGGCGGCCGAGATCCTCGTCATCACGCCCGCCGTCCGCGCGCTCATCCGCGACGACAAGATCCACCAGATCTACAGCACCATGCAGTCGGGCAAGAAATACGGCATGCAGACCATGAACGACGCGCTGTACAACCTGTACATGAATCGCGAAGTGCTGTTGGAGGATTGCCTGCGCTCGAGCCACGATCCCACCGAGTTCCTCCGGATGATCGGGCAGAGCCCTGAAGATGAAGCCAAGAAGCCCGGCGCGGCCAGCGGCCCGATGGCCGGCAAGCGATAATTCTGTCGCGCGGACGGATCTGCTTCAGTTTTGCATCACCTGTGAGGTTGCCCAATGCCTGCCTTTACATACACCGCCCGCGCCCTGAACGGCGATCTTCGCACCGCCACCATCGAGGCGCCCAATCGCGATGAGGTCGTCGCGCAGCTCCGTCGGCAGCGGCTCAATGTCGTCAAGATCGACGAAGCCGCCGCCGTGAAGAAGAAGAAGGGCGGCAAGATCAAGATGCGCGACATCGTGATCTTCACGCGCCAGTTCTCCACCATGATCAACGCCGGCCTGCCGCTCGTGCAGGCGCTCGACATCCTGGCCAAGCAGAGCGAGAATCCTGCCCTCAAGGACGTGACGCACGCCGTCGTGTTCGACGTCGAGAGCGGGCACACCGTGGCCGACGCGCTCGGCAAGCATCCCAAGGCGTTCTCCGAACTCTACGTGAACATGGTGGCCGCCGGCGAGGCGGGTGGTATTCTCGACACCATCCTCATGCGCCTGGCCACGTTCATGGAAAAGAACGATGCGCTGGTGCGGAAGGTGAAGGGCGCCATGATCTATCCGGGCGTCATCTCGGCCGTGGCGTTCATCGCCATCAGCGTGCTGCTCATCTTCGTGATTCCGGTGTTCAAGAAGATGTTCGGCGACGTGGGCCTGCCGCTGCCGCTCCCCACGCGCGTCGTCATCGCGATGTCGAACTTCCTGCGCGGCATCGGCGGCGTGCTCACCGTGGTCGTAGGGTTCTTCATCGTGTATTTCACCAAGAAGTACTACGCCACGAACAGCGGCAAGCTCGTCATCGACAAGCTGATGCTGAAGGCGCCCGTGCTGGGCGACGTGCTGCGCAAGTCCGCCGTGTCGCGCTTCACGCGCACACTTGGCACGCTGATCGGGTCCGGCGTGTCGATCCTGGATGGACTGGAAATCACCGCGAAGACCGCGGGCAACCGCGTGATCTCGGACGCCATCATGGAGTCGCGGACGTCCATTGCCGGCGGTGAAACGATCTCGGCGCCGCTGCAGAAGTCGAACGTGTTTCCACCCATGGTCATCTCGATGATCGCCGTTGGTGAGCAGACCGGTGGACTGGACGAGATGCTGTCGAAGATCGCGGACTTCTATGATGAAGAGGTGGATGCCGCGGTGTCGAACCTGCTGTCGCTCATGGAGCCGGTGATGATCGTGTTCCTCGGCGTGGTGGTGGGCGGCATGGTGGTGGCGATGTACCTGCCCATTTTCGACATGATCAACGCGGTGCAGTAGGGAGCTCACTCCGTCACGATAGCAGATGTCGCTCGAGAACAACGACCTCCGAGCCGTGGGCCTTCTGACCGCTGCGGTCCGTACCGATCCTGTCCGTGTCGCGGCCGTGCATGCGACCGGGCTGCTCGACAGCGACATCGAAGAAGTCTTCGATCGGCTGACCCGCCTCGCCGTGCGCATCGTGCGCGTGCCCGCCGCGTTCATCTCGCTGGTCGACACCGATCGGGACTTCTACAAGTCGGCGTGTGGATTCGGGGAACCGTTCGCGTCCGTTCGTGAGCTGACCGGACCGACCTTCTGCCACTACACGGTGCAGCGTACGGATCCCCTGGTAATACCCGACACCGCCGCCGACCCACTTTACCGTGACGTACCCACCGTGCGCACACTCGGCGTCGCGGCCTACGTCGGCGTCCCGATTGTCGTGGGCGGCCAGACGGTTGGCGCCTTCTGCACCATTGACACCCATCCGCGGGCCTGGACGCAGGACGAAGTCGAAGTGCTGGTCGAGCTGGCCGCCTCCGCGCAACGCGAGATGGAGTTGCGCGGGCACGTCAACGTCGCCAACAACGCCGCCGCGGTGCTCCAGCGCGCCCTCACGAAGCTCGCAGAGTCGAACGACCAGCTGCAGCAGCAGGCGATCGAGCTCGAGCTGCAAGCAGAGGAGCTGCATTTGACGACCGCGCAGCTCGAGGAGCGGACGGAAGCAGCCGAGTCTGCAAATAACGCCAAGGTTGCCTTTCTGTCCATGATGAGCCACGAGCTGCGAACGCCGCTCAACGCGATCGGCGGCTACGCGGAGCTCATCGAGATGGGCGTGCGCGGTCCAGTGACTCCCGAGACGAAGGACTATCTCGCGCGCATCCAGCGCGCGTCACGCCACCTGCAGACGCTCATCGGTGACATCCTCGAGTTCACGCATCTCGACGCTGGACACGTCAGGTACGATATCGGGGAAGTGGACCTGAATGCTGGACTCGTCGAAGCGGCGGAATTGATTGCCCCGCAGGCGGCCGAGCGGGGAATTTCGTTTCATGTGGAACACATCCCGGTCGCTTCCGGCGAGGCCGCGTGCTTCGTCAAGGCCGATGCCAAGAAACTCCGACAGGTACTCGTGAATCTCCTCACGAACGCAGTCAAGTTCACGCCTCCGTCGGGCCGAGTGTCGCTGACCGCGGAGCTGCAGGGCGCGACCGTGCTGATTCGTGTCTCCGATTCGGGGCGTGGCATCCCGGCCGGCGAGCTCGCGCGGATCTTCGAGCCATTCGTGCAGATCAATCGAGAAGGCACGCCTTCACACGCCCAGGGCGTCGGCCTCGGCCTCGCAATCTCACGGCAGCTCACTCGCGGAATGCTCGGCGACATTGCCGTGACCAGTGAACCGGATGTCGGGAGCACGTTCACGGTCACCTTGCCGAACGCGCGGGCAGACAAGCTCGCACGAGCGGCGACGAGCGCGACGTGACGCCTGCTTGATGCGAACGAATCGCGAACCGAGCAATCCCGAATTCCTCACGAAGTGGGTTGACCGCCCGGGTAAGGTGCGCGTTCCCCGGCCGGGCGCACGGGGACGAATCCACCGACAGTCACGGGGAGCACCGCACCCGGCGTTCCGCTGACGATCTCCCGCAATACCACCCGGGCGTCCAGCGCCAGTGCGCCGCGTGCGCCCACTCGCAACGGGTTCACGTCCAGTTCGGCGATCTCTGGAAAGGCGTGCGCCATGTCGCCAAGCCGCACGAGGACGTCGGCCACCGCGTTTACGTCCACCGCCGGCGCGCCCCGGAAAGGCCCGAGAAGGCGCGCCGACCGCAGCGTGCGCAGCATCTCGAGCGCGTCATGATGATCCACCGGCGCAAGCCGAAGTTGCACGTC
>JACMOE010000134.1 GCA_014378185.1 Gemmatimonadaceae bacterium
CCGGGCCCAAATGTTGCGCCCGCTCCAATGAAAGCAAATGCAACAGATCTGGGTTGCTTGCGCATCATCGATACAGTCAAGCGTCAGCAATACGTCAAAATCCCAAGTTGTGCCATGAAATCCACAAATAAACGGCATGAAGCAACAATCCGACCGGTACTTCCACGCCGGGGAAATCGTCGCGCGCTGGCCGTCCTCCTCCGCCACGAACCGGACCTTGCCGACTTCAAGGGCTGGTTCCGCGCCATGCCCCCCGGACGCCCAGAGCGACTCGGCGCCATTGCACCGGCCGGCGCATGAGCTACCCGGCCAGCATGGACATGCCGCGCGAAGGCGACGTCGACGTCGACGGCCGCTCGTGGCAACTTCACCGCGGCGCCACTGTGCACACGCACGCAGTGGAGTTCAGCGTCTGGGCGCCAACGGCAACGTCGATGTCCGTCCACATCGCAACGGGCGACGCCGCCGGCGATCACCCGCTCGCGCAATCCGGCACGGAGCGCGGTGTCTGGACCGCCACCATCGCAAAGGCGCGCGCCGGCGACCGCTACGGCTTCCGCATCGACGACGCCGACCCACTGCCAGACCCGATCAGTCGCTCGCAACCGGACGGCGTCCACGGCCTGTCTGAAATCGTGGACCCCACGCTCTTCCTCTGGACGGACCAGGCATGGCACGGCGTCGCCATGGCGGACTTCGTCATCTATGAACTGCACGTTGGCACCTTTACCACTGAAGGCACCTTCGAGGCGGCCGCCGCACGCCTGTCCGACCTCGTTGCGCTCGGCGTCACGGCCATCGAGCTCATGCCCGTCGCCTCGTTTCCCGGACGTCGCAACTGGGGCTACGACGGGGTCAACTACTACGCCCCGCAACACTCGTACGGCGGCACCGATGGCCTCAAGCACCTGGTAAACGCGGCACACGCACACGGACTAGGCGTGGTGCTCGACGTCGTCTACAATCACGTGGGCCCGGAAGGCAACTACCTCGGCCGCTTTGGCCCCTACTTCACCGATGTCTACCGCACGCCATGGGGCCCAGCGGTGAATTACGACGGTGCGGGCAGCGACAACGTACGCCGCTGGGCCCACGACAACGCACTCTACTGGATCGCGGAATTCCACGTCGACGCGCTTCGCCTGGACGCGGTGCAGGGCATCTATGACTTCGGCTCGCTCTCATTCCTGGAAGAACTCTCGGACGAGGTTCACGATCTCGGCCGGCAACTCGGCCGCAAGGTGCAACTCATTGCGGAGAGTGACCTGAACGACCCGCGACTCGTGCGCCCGCCCAAGGAGGGCGGCTTTGGCCTCGATGCACAGTGGGCGGACGACGTCCACCACACCATCCACGCCGCGCTCACCGGCGAATCACACGGCTACTACCAGGATTTCGCCGGTATCGCCACCGTCGCCGACGTCTATGCCGAGCCGTTCTTCTATGCGCGGCGGTATGCCCCGCATCGCGATCGCGTGCACGGCCGCTCGCCGGCAGGTGTGCCACGCCAACGATTCATCGCCTCCATCCAGAACCACGACCAGACGGGCAATCGCCCCAACGGCGATCGCCTCGCCTCACTGGTGCCTCCAGACCGCCAACGCCTCGCCGCGGCGCTGCTGCTCCTGTCGCCATACGTCCCCCTGCTGTTCATGGGCGAGGAATACGGCGAGACCGCGCCGTTCGCCTACTTCATCGAGCACGGTGACCCCACCCTCATCGACGCGGTGCGAGCCGGCCGCCAGCGCGAATACGACCTGCTGGGAATATCCGGCGAACAACTCGACCCGCAGGCAGAATCCACCTTCCTGCGCTGCCGCCTGGATTGGGCCCGGCGCGAATCGCCGGATGGCTTACCACTGCTCACGCTGTACCGCGACCTCCTGGCGCTGCGTCGTGAGGAGCCGGCACTCAAGCCCGGTGCGAGCGAGACCCACGTGCAGGGCGCGGCAGAGTGGTTCACCGCGCTCCGCATCATGCCGCTTCTATATGACATCTACGACGCCTCGCGCTCGCGCCGAGCACTCCTCTGCGTGTTCAACCTCTGTAGTCATGCCATGAACGTTCCCATACGCTCCGACGCGATCGGCGCGTGGAAGCTTCGCCTCTCCACCGAAGCCACTGGTTACGGCGGCACCGGCGTGATGGTGCACACCATTCCCGCAGAGCAAACGGCCCCGCCACCGAGCGACGCACCCAAACGATTGATGGACATCGCACCGAAGGAGCCGCCCATTCGCACCATTCGCATGCCGGCCTGGAGCGCTGCCGTGTATACCCGCGATTTCGACGATGAAGTCAGCGGTGGTTACGCGTGACCATGCGCATCTGGCCCGGACGTCCCTACCCACTCGGCGCCACCTGGGACGGCATCGGCGTGAACTTCGCGCTGTTCTCCGAGCACGCCACCGGGGTGGAACTCTGCCTTTTCCAGGACGAGGGCGACACCAGGGAATCGTTGACGCTGTGGCTCACCGAACGCACGGACCAGGTGTGGCATTGCTACTTGCCCGACCTGCGGCCTGGCCAGTTCTACGGCTATCGCGTGCATGGCCCATACGAGCCGCAGCTCGGCCACCGCTTCAATCCAGCCAAGCTGCTCATCGACCCGTATGCCAAGGCCATCACGAGCACCATCGAGTGGAGCAACGATCTCTTCGCCTACAAGGTGGGCGAACCGCTCGATGATCTCGAGCCGGATCACGACAATTCCGCCGGTCGGGTGCCAAAGTCCGTGGTGATCGACAGCGCGTTCAGCTGGGGTGACGACGGACCGATCCATGTGCCGTACAACCGCACCATCATCTACGAGTGTCACGTGAAGGGAATGACCATGCGGCATCCCGACGTGCCGCCCGAGCTGCGCGGGACGTACCTGGGGCTGTGCAGTGACGCCATGCTGGACTACTTCCAGAAGCTTGGCGTGACCGCAGTGGAACTGCTGCCGGTGCACCAGTCCGTGGTGGACCGCCACCTCGCCGAGCGCGGTCTCACGAACTACTGGGGGTACAACACGATCGGGTTCTTTGCGCCCGAAGTGAGGTACGCCACGCGCGGGCTCGGCAACCAGGTCCACGAGTTCAAGACCATGGTGAAGACACTGCACGCCGCCGGCCTGGAGGTGATTCTCGACGTTGTCTACAACCATACGGGCGAGGGCAACCACCTCGGACCGACGCTGTCGATGAAGGGGATCGACAATCGTGCGTATTACCGCCTGGAGACGGAAAATCCGCGCTTCTACACGGACTTTACCGGCACGGGCAACTCGCTCAACATGCAGCACCCGCGCACCATCCAGCTGGTGATGGATTCGCTGCGCTACTGGGTGGACGAGATGCATGTCGATGGCTTCCGGTTCGACCTGGCGCCCGTGCTCGCGCGTGAGTCGTACGACGTGGACAAGCTGTCGGCCTTCTTCGACGTCATGCACCAGGATCCCACTCTCGCGCGCGTGAAGCTCATCGCGGAGCCGTGGGACGTGGGGCCTGGTGGCTACCAGGCGGGCAACTTTCCCGTGCGCTGGACGGAATGGAACGGCAAATACCGCGATGCGGTGCGGAAGTTCTGGCGCGGGGAGCCGGGCCAGGTGTCGGAACTGGCCAGCCGCCTGGCGGGGTCGAGCGACATCTTCTCGCACAGCGATCGCGGCCTGTACGCGAGCATCAACTTCATCACCGCGCACGATGGCTACACGCTGCGCGACCTGGTGAGCTACGAGCAGAAGCACAATGACGCCAATGGAGAGAACAACCAGGACGGCCACAACGACAACCTGAGCCGCAACTGGGGAACGGAGGGCGAGACGACCGACGCGAACATCATCAGTATGCGATACCGCCTGATGAGGAGCTTCCTGGCCACGCTGGCCTTCTCGCAGGGCGTGCCGATGCTGGCGCACGGCGACGAGCTGGGACGTACCCAGGGCGGCAACAACAACGCGTACGCCCAGGACAACGAGATCACGTGGATGAACTGGGATCTCACCGAGGAGCAGGCGGCGCTACTCAAGTTCACGCAGGAGCTGTTGGCTATTCGCCAGGCGAATCCCGTCCTCCGGCGCAGGCACTTCTTCCGCGGCGAAGCAGTTGCCGGATCGACCCGGAAGGATGTCACCTGGATCCGGCCCGACGGACGAGAGCTTTCTGACGTAGATTGGCGCAACGCGGGCGCACACGTCATTGGCATGCTCATCGACGGCGCAGCGACGGACGAGGTAGGCGAGCGCGGTCACGCGGTACTCGGTGATACGCTGCTCATTCTGATGAATGCCGGCGAGGACGCGATGCCATTCTCCTTGCCGGCGCTCAATGCCGAGGGCGAGAACATCTGGGTGACCATGGTGGACACGGCGCGCGAGGAGCTGCTGGTAGTGCGGAATGGCGCGGTGAGCGTGGATCCCCACGCGGTGATGCTGCTGCGCTTCGGGATCGACCGCCGCATGCCGGCGGCCATGGAACTGCGGCGCGAGAGGCCCTCCATCGTGGAGCAGCACACCCTATGAGCACCATCGACGCGGGCGCGCGGCACGCCATTCTCGACGGCCGGCATTCGGACCCGCACCAGCTGCTGGGCGCGCATCACCACGAGGTAAACGGCAGGCCTGCGGTGATCGTTCGCGTGTTCCAGCCCGAGGCGGCGGATTGCTACGTGGTGCGCCATGGTGTCGCGGCGGCCATGAAGGACGAGGGCGATGGGTTCTTTTCGCTCGTGCTGCCCGGCGCAGCGCTGCCATTGCACTACACGCTGCGATTTCTCGCGGCCGACGGGCGCTCATGGGAACGAGGCGATGCCTATCGCCACCCGCCCACGGTGGGCGAGATGGACCTGCACCTCTTCAACGAAGGCACGCATCGCGAGCTCTGGACCCTGCTCGGTGCACACCTGCGCACCATCGACGGGGACGAGGGCACCAGGTTCGTCGTGTGGGCCCCCAATGCGGAGAGGGTCAGCGTCGTAGGCGACTGGTGCAACTGGGACGGTCGCCAATTCCCGATGCGCCGCATGCAGGGCAGCGGATTGTGGGAGCTCTTCATTCCTGGCGTGGCGGCGAACGCGCTTTACAAGTTCGAGCTGCGCACCCGCGAAGGACTGCTGCGCCTCAAGTCCGATCCCGTGGGGTTCAAGATGCAGTCGGCGCCGGACTCAGCGTCGATCGTGGTGCCGGAGGGCACCTACCACTGGCGCGACGACGCGTGGATGACGGCGCGCCGCACCCGCGACCAGGTGCGCGAGCCGGTGCACATCTATGAAGTACACCTCGGCGCATGGGCCCGTGTCCCCGAACAGGGCGACAGGTCCATGACGTATCGCGAAATTGCGCCGAGGCTTGTGGACCATGTGCGACGGATGGGCTTTACGCACGTGGAGCTGCTGCCCGTGATGGAGCACCCCTTCTACGGATCCTGGGGCTATCAGGTAACCGGGTACTTCGCACCGTCGTCGCGGTACGGCACGTCCGACGACCTCCGTTACCTCATCGACGCCCTGCACCAGGCGGACATTGGCGTGTTGCTGGACTGGGTGCCGGCGCACTTTCCCAAGGACGACAACGCGCTGCGCCGCTTCGACGGCACGGCGCTCTACGAGCACGAGGATCCACGCCTCGGCGAGCACCCCGATTGGGGTACGCTGATCTTCAACTACGGTCGCAGCGAAGTGCGCAACTTCCTCGTGGCCAACGCGCTCTACTGGCTGAACGAGTTCCACGTGGACGGCCTGCGCGTGGACGCCGTGGCGTCCATGCTCTACCTGGATTACAGCCGAGAGGCGGGGCAGTGGGTGCCCAACAAGCACGGTGGCCGCGAGAACCTCGACGCCATCGACTTCCTGCGCGAGATGAACGCCATCGTGCATCGCGATGCGCCCGGCTGTGTCACCATCGCCGAGGATTCGACGGCGTGGCCTGGTGTCACGCGGCCCATCAACGAAGGGGGGCTCGGGTTCACCTTCAAGTGGAACATGGGCTGGATGCACGACACGCTCGCGTACTTCGAGAAGGATCCGCTCTACCGCCGGTACCATCAGGACCTGCTTACGTTCGCCATGATCTACGAGCACACCGAGAACTTCATCATGCCCCTCTCGCACGACGAGATGGTGCACCTGAAGGGATCGCTGTACCAGAAAATGCCGGGCGACCACTGGCAAAAGCTCGCCAACCTTCGCGCGCTGTTCGCCTACATGCTCACGCGGCCCGGCAAGTCGCTGCTGTTCATGGGTAGCGAGCTGGCGGTGCCAGGCGAGTGGAATCATGACGTCTCGCTGGACTGGCACCTGGCCCACGAGCCGGATCGGGCGGCGTTCATGGCGTTCGTGCAACGGCTTGGTCGCGTGTATCAGGAGCACAGTGCCTTCTGGCAACTCGACTGCGAGCCACGCGGCTTCGAGTGGATCGATGCATCGGACAAGGACAACTCGGTGCTCTCGTTCGTGCGGCGCAGCGCGAACGAGCATGCGATCGTGGTGCTGAACCTTCAGCCCACCGTGCATGCGTCGTATCGCATCGGCGTGCCGGACTGGGGCGAGTACACCTGCGTGCTGAACAGCGACGCGAGTGAGTGGGGGGGCAGCGGGTACGGGGTAATCACTTCCGTACACACTGACGATATTCCGTATCATGGCCGTCGCCACTCCGTGAATCTCGCGCTGCCGCCGCTCTCGGCGCTGGTGCTGATGCCAGCTGCGAAGTAGCGTCGGCACGACGGAAGACCCACCAGACCAAAATGGAAGATTTCGAACGCCCGCTGCTCCGCCAGCTCGCCACCCGCATGGGGATCGTGGACGCCTACGTCGACCAGTCGGGCGACGAGATGCGTCATACATCGGACGCCACGCGCGAACGGCTGCTTGCCGCCATGGGGCTCGATGCAAGCACGGAAGCGCGAGCGGCGCGCGTACTGCGTCGGCTCCGACGCGAAAAACGGGCGCAGTGCATCGCGCCGGTGCGCGTCGTGCGGCAGCGCAGCAAGCGCCTGTCGCGCGTGCTGGTGCGCGTTCCGCACATGGATGCGGAGCACGTAGCGTGGCGACTCACGCTGGTGACGGAGGAGGGGATCCGCACCGAATGGAGCGGCGACACGCACGGTGGCCCCTCGCGTCGCATGGCGCTCACGCTGCCGGTGGTTCCGCCACTGGGCTACCACTCGCTGGACGTGGATTTCCACGCGGGAGATACGCATCGCCGCGGCACGCAGCGGCTGATCGTGGTGCCATCGCGCTGCACGCCACCGGAAGCCCGCCTGCACGGGCACCGCGGATTCGGCATCACCACCAACCTCTACACGGTCCGGAGCGCAGGGAACTGGGGCGCGGGCGACATTGGCGACATCAAGTCGATCGCGCACTGGCTCGGTCACTACGGCGGATCGTTCGTGGGCATGAACCCGCTGCACGCATTGCGCAACGCGGGTTACGACGTGAGCCCGTACAGCCCCATCACGCGCCTCTTTCGCAACCCGCTCTACCTGCGCGTGGAGGACGTGCCCGAGCTTGCGCACGATGCGTCGGCGCGCGAGCAGATCGCGTCGCCCGCATTCCAGGCCGAGCTCGCGGAGTTGCGCGCCGCGTCAATGGTGGATTACGAGCGCGTGATGGCGCTCCGCATGCCGGTGCTCGTGAGCCTGCATCGCACCTTCCAGCTGCGCGAGGTGACGAACAACTCGCCACGTGCGCGTGAGTACGCCAACTACATCGCGCGGGAGGATCCGCCGCTCACGGGCTTCGCGACGTACATGGCCATCGCCGAGCGAGAAGGACCGGACGCTCGGCGCTGGCCGGAACCGCTGCGCAATGCCAATGGTGACGCGGTGGCCCAGCTGCGAGGTGAGCTGTCCGACCGCGTGGATTACCATCGCTGGCTCCAGTTCGAGCTGGACCGCCAGCTCGGCGTTGCCGAGTCTGACGCCATGCAGTCGGGTCTCGAGTTGGGAATGTATCAGGATCTCGCTGTGGGTTCCGCGTCGTCCGGCAGCGATGTGTGGTCGCATCCAGAGCTGTTCCTGCTGGGTGCCACCGTTGGTGCTCCGCCGGACATGTACTCCGACGAAGGCCAGAACTGGGGATTGCCTGCCATCAATCCGCACGTGCTGCGCGCCACCGGCTACGAGTACTGGACGCGACTGCTGCGCGCCGGCTTCCGGCACACGGGCGCACTGCGCATCGACCACGCGCTTGGCCTGTTCCGGATGTTCTGGGTTCCGCTTGGCGAGTCGGCGCGGAAGGGCGCGTATGTGCGCTCGTTCAGTGCAGAACTGTTCGGCATCATCGCGCTGGAGAGCGTGCGCCACAATGCGCTGGTTGTAGGTGAGGATCTCGGCACGGTGCCGCCCGATGTGCCGGGCGTACTCGCGAAGTGGGGTGTGCTGGGTTCGAAGGTACAGGTGTTCGAGCGGGACTTTCACACGGGTCGTTTCCGGGATGCGGACGCGTACCCACGGATGGCGCTGGCCACGGTGAATACGCACGACCTGCCGCCGCTGGTAGGGTGGGCGGAGGCGCGGGACATCATGCTGCGGAGCGAGGTGGGGGACCTGGCCGACGCGGGTGCGGCGTCGGCCATGCGTGCGTCGCGCATGAATGATCTTGGCGCTCTGGTCACGTCCCTCATCGATGCGGGACTGCTGCCGCACGACGCGCATCAGCATGTGACGTCCGACACGCTGATTCCAGCGGTGCACGCGTTCATTCGCCGCACGCCCTCGGCGCTTGTGGGGTTGTCGCTGGACGACCTGGCGCATGAGGCCACGCCGGTGAACATCCCGGGGGTGTGGCAGGACCGGTACCCAAGCTGGTCCCGCCGCATGCGCGAGACTCTCGAGGAGCTGTTTGGGGGAGCCAGGGCGGAAACATCACTGGGTGGGCGGAGATCTGACGGCATGTGACGTCAGAAGCAGACGGCCGACATCCGACATCGCACCCAACGTCAAACGCAGGATGTGGTGTCGAGAACGGGCTGGCCTCGCGATGCTTCATTCACGCCACCAAACAGGTGGCAGATGCTGGAACGCTCCGTCTTCACAAGCTTTTTTTCGACACTCTCGATAGCCCTGCTGCACCGAAATCGATTGCGGTAGAAGTGCGGTCAGTTGAACCTCGGCGATCCGTGGGTACAATTCCCTCATCATTCTGGCGTTCATAGACCGTCGCGCGCTCCAGCGGTACGAGGAGCGGGCGTTGCGGTTCTTTGCGATACAGTTCGAGGAATTCATGACGCTCGGTACAACACGATCCACCGTCGCCTACTTCTCCATGGAGATCTGCCTCGAGCAGGCGATTCCCACCTACAGCGGCGGACTTGGCGTGCTCGCCGGCGACACCCTGCGCTCTGCCGCCGACCTGGGCGTCCCCGTCGTGGCCGTGACGCTGCTGCACCGGAAGGGCTATTTCGTCCAGCACCTCGACGCCAACGGCCAGCAGACCGAGTCGCCCGTGGAGTGGAGCCCGGAGCAGGTGCTGGAGGCGGTGGAGGCGCGTTCGCTGGTGACCATCGAGGGGCGTCCGGTGCACGTGGCGGCGCGGAAGTTCGTGGTGAAGGGAGTGCGCGGACACGAAGTGCCCGTATTCCTGCTCGACACCAACCTGCCGGAGAACAGCGAGTGGGACCGCGCGCTCACCGATACCCTCTACGGCGGCGACGAGCACTACCGCCTGTGCCAGGAAATCGTGCTGGGCATGGGCGGTGCCGGACTGCTTCAGGCACTCGGATACGATGACGGCGTGATCTATCACCTCAACGAAGGCCACTCCGCGCTGCTCACGCTCCAGTTGCTCGAGCGGCAACTCGACGGACGGCAGCATTTCCAGCTCGAAGACGCGGACCTGGAGGCGGTACGACACCGGTGCGTGTTCACCACGCACACGCCGGTACCCGCGGGCCACGACAAGTTCCCGCTCGACACGGTGCGCAAGGTGCTGGGTGACGAGCGCGTCGCGCTGCTGGAAGGGAGTGGTGGGGTGTACGAGGGCATGTTGAACATGACGCACCTCGCACTGCACCTCACCCGGTTCGTGAATGGCGTCGCCATGCGGCACCGTGACGTTTCGCGCACCATGTTCCCCGACTACCTCATCAACTCCATCACCAACGGGGTGCACGCCACCACGTGGACCGGACCCGCATTCGCCGAGTTGTTCGACCGGCGCATACCGGAGTGGCGTCGCGACAATCTCTACCTGCGGTACGCGGTGAGCATTCCGCTTCAGGAGATCCGCGATACGCACGCCGTGAGCAAGGGCATTCTGCTCGACGAGGTGAAACGTCGCACCGGCGTGACGCTCGATCCGAACGTGATGACCATCGGGTTCGCGCGCCGCGCCACGCCGTACAAGCGGGCAGACCTCATCTTTTCCGACGTCGTCCGCCTGGCCGAGATTGCGCGCAATGTCGGGAAGATCCAGATCGTGTTCGGCGGCAAGGCGCATCCGCACGACGGCGGCGGCAAGGAGCTCATTCGTCGCATCTTTGCGGCCGACGAACGGCTGCAGGGGCTCGTCGAAGTCGTCTACCTCGAGAACTACGAGATGGCGTTGGCGCACCTGATGGTGGCCGGCGTGGACCTGTGGCTGAACAATCCCATGAAGCCGCTCGAGGCATCGGGCACCAGTGGCATGAAGGCAGCACTGAACGGCGTGCCGTCGTTCAGTGTGCTCGACGGCTGGTGGGTGGAGGGCCACGTCGAGGGGGTGACGGGCTGGTCGATCGGTACGCCGGAAGCCGAGGGCGATCCGTCGCGCGACGCGCTCGACCTGTACATCAAGCTGGAGCGCGTGATCCTGCCACTCTTCTACGGCTTGCCGTTCGCCTACGCGGAGGTGATGCGCTGGGCCATCGCGCTGAATGGCAGCTTCTTCAATACGCAGCGGATGGTGCGCCAGTACGTCCACAATGCGTACTTCCCGGACAGCCTGCCGGCGGATGTGCGGGTCGAGGATACAGCGCTGCTGTAGACGACGGCGCTGGCGGGCACTCCTCGCGCAACCCATCTTGGGTCATGGCTGACATTCACGATACGCGCTACGCCTCGGTGTCCGACGAGGAGCTGGCCGCACTGGAGCAGGACAAGTCGCTGCCCCTGGATGCCTGGATGGCGGTGGAGGCCGAGCGCGGTCGTCGAGAGGCGCGCAAGCGGGGTGCGCCCGCCGCGCCGGAGCACGCGGCTCCGCAGGAATCGGATGACGCGCGTATCGGCAGCGGGCTCGCCGAACTGCGCGCGCTGATGGTGCCAGGCGAAAAGCTGCTGGCCTTTGCCAGCCAGCGTCGGCTCTTCGCGCTTGCGCACAGGCGGGCCATCATCGGCGCCACGAGCGGACGCTTCATCGCGCTCTACCGCGGCCTGCTCGGCGGATACACGCCGTTCGACGTGCGCTGGCAGGACCTCAACGATGTCTCCATTCGTGCGGGTACCTTTGGTGCCGACCTCACCATCGTGTCCATGGCCAACGACGACCTCGGCTCCCAGGAGCATCCGTCGTCGCGCATGACCTTTCACGGACTCGGCAAGCGCGAAGCGCAGCAGGTGTACACCATCTGCCAGGCGCAGGAGCAGAGCTGGCGCGAGAAGCGCCGCATTCGCGACCTGGACGAGTTGCGCGCACAGTCAGGCGGGGTGCAGATCGGTGCGCAACCAGGAGCCGCAGGCTTCAGCGCGGCGGCATCTGCCGGTGGTGACCCCACGGAGCGGCTGCGTCGTGCCAAGGAGATGCTCGACGCGGGTCTCATCACCGACACCGAGTACGAGTCCATCAAGGCGCGAGTGGTGGACGCGCTGTAGCGCTACGCCGCGCTCACGACCGGCGCGCCCGACTCCACTTCCGCCTCGTAGTCCTCGGTCTTCCGCACCGCGCGCAGCACCGTATTCCCCGCCGCCACGGCGCCGAGCAGGATGTAGATGTAGAAGGTGTAGAAGCGCCACCAGATGAGCGAGGCGGCAAAGAGCTGCACCGGAATCGCGTGGCCGAGCGCGGCGCGAAAGGCCATTTCCACCGCGCCGCCCCCGCCCGGCGCGGGCACTACCGCCGCGCCGTAGAGAAAGCCCAGGGGCCAGAGTGCGAGTGGCGCCACGGGCGCCGACGCGACGCTGGTGAGGACGAGCGCGGGCAGCACCGTGAGCCGGATGGCCACGTGCACGAACGACGCGAGAAAGGCCCCGATGGCAGCCCTGCGATGGATGCGGTCCACGGAGTCCACCGTGGCGCGCAGCTTCCGCAGCGCGCGCTGCACCGTGCGCCAACGCCCGGCGTGCAGGCCAAGACGTCGTGCCCAGCGCGGGGGAGGGCCGTTCGCGTTGCGGCGGGAAAGAAACAGGCCGAGTGCCCCGATGCCGAGGATGACGGCCGCATATCCGCCGACGACGCTCACGAGCGTCACCAGTACGGAGCCCGCATGCCGGAAGATCACGGCGACGCAGAAAACCACAGCCGCCAGCGACAGCACCTCGAGGAACAGCTCGGCGTAGAGGACCACGAGCACGCTTGACGAGGGCAGTCCGGCCTCGGACAGGACGAAGAACCGTGCAGGCTCCGCACCGCTGCGCGCCGGCGTGATGGCGGCGGCGAAATCTCCGCCCAGGCAGGTGCGCGCAGCCGTGGAGAGTTTGAGGCGGATGCCCGCCGCCCGCGCACTCCAGCGGATCTTGAGCGAACGGGCGAGTACTTCGATAGCCACCGCGAGCAGCGCGAACAGGTGTGCGCGCATGGGGAGCACGAGCGACGTGCCCTGCTGCGACCAGCCGAGAATCATGTAGATGGACACGCCGATCGTCGCGGCGAACGAGAGTGCCGTGATCAGCCAGCGTGTCGGAGTCATTCAGGTCCGGACAGAAACATCGGCGGAAGCTACTCGTCGGCCATGGTTGGGTCGATGAAGAAGTGACAAGGATTCCATTGAAATTCTCGCACTCATCCAGACTACGGCGGCCCACGTCGCTCCGCTGGGGCGTGTGGTAGGTTCCAGCCTCCCCAACCCGTCAGGAGCCTCTGTGTCCCACTTGGACAAGCCGTCGCCAGGCCGGCGCCAGTTCATCGCGCGCGTTGCCACCGCCGCCGCCGTGGTGGCGAGCGGCGCATGTGCCGCGCCGCTGGGCGCGGCAGCACAGCAGGGAGCGTCACGCATGCCAACGAGCCCACCGTTCGACGACAGCTGGACGCGGCGCGTAATGGCCGCACGGCATCGCGCGGTGATGGATTCGCCCGAGGTTGACGACGGCACCGCGCTGGTGCAGGCCACGCTGTTCATGCAGGGCTACCGCCAGCAGCTCGACGCTGGCGGCAGCGACGTGGTGCCTGTCGTCGTCATGCGGCATCATGGCACCGTAATGGCATTCAGCGATGCCATCTGGGCGAAGTACGCCCTGGGCGAGTATGCGAAAATCACGGACCCCGCCACGGGAAAGGACGCGCTGCGCAATCCGTTCGTGCGAGTGGACACGGACGACAAGAACCCGCTGGTGCCCGCCGATTCATCCATGGAAGCGTTGCTCGCGAGCGGCACCATCCTGCTGGCATGTAACAGGGCGGCCATGCGGCTCGCGTCACTCATGGCGAAGAAGTTCTCGCGCGACGTGGACGCCGTGCGCGCGGAGTTCCGCGCTGGCGTGGTGCCCGGCGTACTGCTGCAACCGTCTGGCGTCTACGCCACCCTTCGCGCGCAGGACGTGGGATGTGCGTTCATCAAGTCCACCTGACCGGGGCACTCGTTCACACAAATGGCGATGGTCCATCCAGCGCGCGTGGCGTCTGCCAGTAGCCGTCATGCAGCCTTTACGCGAAGTTATCGGTGACACCGGACTCCATGGGCGTTAGACCCCAGCTTCGCGGATCAAGGTAGCGCTTGCCCCTCACGCCACGTCAATCATCGCAGGCCAGTTCTCGTGACGTCCTGGCTGACGGCATCCGCTACGAGCGGGGTGGCGTGTTGCACCGCGCGCGGGAGTGTTTTGAAACGGCCACGCGGGCCGTCGAGCACGCGCCGGCCGAAGCGGCAGAAGCGTGGTGGCGGCTGGCCAACCTGCACCGGTTGCGTTCCGCGTGGGATGACGCGCTCACGGCGGCACGGACCGCGGGCGAGCTCGCTCGCGCGCACGGCTTGTCGAACACGGAAGCCGATGCGTTGAACATCGAGGGCGCTGTGTGGTCCATGCGCGGCGACTTCGGCCAGGCGCGAGCGCTCTACACCCGCATGCTGGACCTGGCGCAAACGAAGGCCACACGCGCCAAGGCGCTCCAGAACCTCGGCACAGTGGCCGCTGAGGAGGGCGACCTGGACGAGGGCGAGCGGCTGTTTGTGCAATCGCGAGAGGCGTACCGCGCGGAGGGCGACGCGCGTGGTGAGGCGAATTCCCTGCTCAACATCGGTCGCCTCCAGCTGGATCGCGGGCTGCCGGATGAGGCGGCGAGCACCCTGGAGCACGCCGTACACGCGGCCCGTCAGGCGGGCGACCTGGAAATGCACGCCGTCGCGCTGCTGAATCACGGCACGGCCCTGAGCGCACTCGGCAAGGATGGGCAGGCGGAGGAGCGCATCACAACTGCCTATGGACAGTTCACCATCGCCGACATTCCCGTGCAGCGTGTGCGGTGCCTGATGCAGCTCGCGACGCTGGCGACGATCAGGAACGAGCACGCCGCCGCACGAGTCTGCCTCGACCATGCCCGGGACGTGGCGAGCGAGGCGCAGTTGCCGCGCGAGTTGCGCATCATCGACGCCCAGCTTGCTGCGCTCCCGCCCGCAGGCTGAGCCAGCTCGGTGACTGAGCGCACAGACATCCGCGGGAAGGTGGCACAGCTTTGGCACTGGGGCCCATCGGTAGTAACGCCGCCAGGCTGGCCACGAGAGCTGTGCTTGCGCATCGGGGCGTTCGGGTGTGATTCCGAAGGTGTAAATATGCGTAGCCGTCTGATACTCGCCGCCGCCGCAACACTCGCACTGGCCGCCTGCAGTGAATCGGCGAGCACCGCGCCACGATCGCCGTCGCCAGGCGCGCGCGCGGCGGACGTGCTGCAATGCCGGTCTGGCTATCATATCGCCACCCGCGCCGACGGCACGGATTACTGCGCGTCTGATGAACCCACAATGGCCGCCACCGCGCCAACGTCCAGCGGTTCGTGACGTCCTGATTGTGAAGGGAAGGCTGGCTCCCATGGAGCCGGCCTTTTTGTTTCCGCTCGCCCAGGGTGAGATGCGGTCGTTGTGTACTGACGCCCGTCGGGCGATCAACCCTCGGACCGGACGACAATACCCTTGCGCGCCGACCCGGCGACGCTCTACTTGAATGCTGCTTCCCGCCCCCCTCCTGCCGGAGTTCCAGCATCGTGATTCGCCCTTTCGCTCGCGCCGCAATCGTCGGCGCGCTCGTCGCTCCATTGTCCGCCCTTGCCGCCCAGCGGATCATCCCCGCCCCCGCCAACGACATCCGCCCCAGTATCCCCCTCCAGCCCGGGACGCCCGCGGCATCACCACAGCTCGACACGGCGGCCGTCAATTCCCTCAAGTGGCGCGAACTCGGCCCCTACCGCGGGGGCCGTTCCGTAACGGTCGCCGGCTCGGCGGCGCGGCCCAGCGAGTACTACATGGGCACCGCGGGCGGTGGCGTCTTCAAGACGCTCGACGGCGGGCAGTCCTGGGCCGCCACCACTGACAAGTACTTCGGCGGTACCATCGGCGCCGTGACCATCTCCGCATCCAGCCCCGACGTGGTGTACGTGGGGGGCGGCGAATATGCCCTGCGCGGCAACGTGTCGCACGGCGAAGGCGTGTGGAAGTCCACCGATGCCGGCAAGACCTGGGTCTCGCTCGGCCTCAAGGCCACGCGGCAAATCTCGCGCGTGCTCGTGCATCCCACCAACCCGGACATCGTCTACGTGGCCGCACAAGGCAATGTGTGGGCGCCCACGGCGGATCGCGGCGTCTATCGCAGCCGCGACGGCGGGAAGAACTGGAGCAAGGTGCTGTTCCGCAATGACTCCACCGGTGCGTCCGACCTGGCATTCGATCCCTCCAACCCCGACGTGCTCTACGCGGCGTTCTGGCAGGCGGGCCGCACGCCGTGGATGCTCAACTCCGGCGGCGAGGGCAGTGGCGTCTTCAAGAGCACCGACGGCGGCGACAACTGGACGAATATCAGCCACAACCCCGGCATGCCCGGCGGCATCTTCGGCAACATCGGCCTCACGGTGAGCGCGGCCAACCCCAGGCGCGTGTTCGCCATCATCGAGGCGGACTCCGGCGGGGTGTATCGCTCCGATGACGCCGGTGCCACATGGACGCGGACCAATGCGGACCGTTCCCTGCGCCAGCGCGCCTGGTACTACTCCAAGATCCACGCGGACCCGAAGGACACGAACGTCGTCTACGTCAACAACGTGAACTTCAACAAGTCCACCGACGGCGGAAAGACCTTCCGCCCGGTGCGCGGCATACCGCACGGCGACTCGCACGACTTCTGGATTGCACCCAACGACAACAAGCGCATGATCGAGAGTGACGACGGCGGCGCGAGCGTGTCCACCGACGGCGGCCGTACCTGGACCGACGAGGACTTCGCCACCGCGCAGTTCTATCACGTCACCACCACCAACCACTTTCCCTACCAGGTCTGCGGCGCGCAGCAGGACAACAGCACGTTGTGCGGCCCCAGCCGCAAGGCGGGCGGCATCGACACGCGCGACTGGGTGGAAGCGGGCGGCGGCGAGTCGGGCTACATCGCATCACGCTCCGACAATCCCGACGTGGTCTACGCCGGCAGCTACGGCGCACTCCTCACGCGCAAGGACCTGCGCACTGGCCTCACACGCAACATCAACCCGTGGCCCGACAACCCGATGGGCCACTCGGCCATCGACCTCAAGTACCGCTTCCAGTGGACGTACCCCATCGTGCTGTCGCCCTTCAGCCCCAATGTGCTGTATGCGACATCCAACTACGTGCATCGCACCACCAACGATGGACAGAGCTGGGACGTGATCTCGCCAGACCTTACGCGCAACGACCCGAAGACGCTGGGTGCGTCGGGTGGCCCGCTCACCAAGGACCAGACGTCGGTGGAGTACTACGGCGTCATCTTCGCCTTTGCCGAATCGCCGAAGCAGAAGGGCGTCCTGTGGGCTGGTTCCGATGACGGGTTGGTCCATGTGTCGCGCGACAACGGCAAGTCGTGGCAGGATGTCACGCCGAAGGACATGGCGATCTACACGCGCGTGTCGCTCATCGAACCCTCGCACTTCTCCGCCGGTACGGCCTACATGGCCGCGAACCGCTTCCAGCTCAACGACGACCGCCCGCTGCTCTGGAAGACGACCAATTTCGGGGCGTCATGGACACGCATCGATGCAGGCATCGATCCCACCGAGTTCACGCGTGCCATACGCGAGGATGACGAGCAGCGCGGCCACCTGTACGTGGGCACCGAGCGCGGCGTGTGGTTCTCGCACGACGAAGGCGCGTCGTGGCAGCGCCTCCAGCTCAACCTGCCTCCCGTGCCCGTGCACGACCTCGCGATCAAGGACGGCGACCTCATCGTCGCCACCCACGGACGCAGCTTCTGGGTGATCGACGACATCTCGGCATTGCGTCAGATGACGCCGGCGCTCACGGCGGAAGACGCGCACCTCTTCAAGCCGCGCGATGCGTACCGCGTGAGCTTCGGCGGTGGTCGCTTTGGCGGTGGCGGTGGTGGCGCAGCACCGGGCGCCGTCGCTGGACCGGCCGTGCATCCGGTGGCGGCAAGCCCCGTCGGCGGACCGGTGGTGAGCTACTGGCTCAAGCGTGCCAATCGCGAGGTGGTGCTGGAGTTCATGGACGCGAAGGGCCAGTTGATCAAGCGCTTCGCCAGCCGACAGGATTCCGCCACGGCGGCGGATTCGGTCACGCGCGCGACCCGCATGCGCACCCGCGTCGATTCGCTCGTGCGGACAGGCCTCGCGGCAGACAGCGCCGAGCGTGTCGTGCGCGGCATGGCGGCCGCAGCGGCGGGCGAACTGGCGGCCTCGCTCGGCGAGGATGACGGACCCATTCGCACGCCGCCGGCACCCCGCGTGCCCAACAAGGCAGGCGTCAATGCCTTCAACTGGAACATGCGGTACCCGGATGCATCCACGTTCGACGGACTGATCATGTGGGCTGGCGGCACACAGGGACCAACCGCACCACCGGGCACCTACCAGGTGCGTATGCTGGTGGACGGCAAGCCCGTCGCGACGCAGTCGTTCGTGCTCAAGAAGGATCCGCGTACCAACGCCACGCCGGCAGACCTCGCCGAGCAGTTCCGCTTCCTCATCAACGTGCGTGATCGCACCACGGCCGCCAACGACGCCGTGAAGACCGTGCGCTGGGTGAAGTCGCAGCTCGACGATCGCGAGAAGCGGCTCACCGGACAGGCGAAAACCGACTTCCAGTCGCAGGTGGCACCACTGCGCGCCGAACTGTCCGTCGTGGAGGATTCCGTGTACCAGACGAAGAATCGCAGCGGGCAGGATCCGCTCAACTATCCCATCCGGCTGAACAACAGGATTGCGGCACTGGCCGGCGTGGCTGGCGGCGCGGAGGCGGCGCCCACGCGGCAGACCACGGTGGTGTATGGCAGTCTGGCCAAGCAGCTCGACGTGGAGCTCGCCGCAATGAAAAGGACTCTCGACACACGACTTCCGGCGGTGAACGCCACGCTTCGCAAGGCCGGATTGCCCGAGATCGTGCCGCGCCCCGCGGACGTGCCAGCACCACCGGGTACCATCAGCGACGAAGATGACGTCGTCCAGCATGCCCAGTAGCATCCAGCACAGGGGACGCCGAGCCTGATGGGCGCGCTGCTCTACCAGTGGAGCGCGGCGGCCCAGCTGGTCTCGGTGTTCATGATCGCCCTGTTCTACACCACCCTCGCGCGCTCGGTACGGCGCTCGGAGGTGGTGTGGTGGCGGGCGAGCTGGTGGTGGAACTTCGCGGCACTCGCGGTCACGGTGGCCTTCTGGCTCTTTACATTGCCGCCCGTCGGCAACTCGCTCATCCGGGGCGTGTACGTCGGCAGCAAGACGGCATGCGTTCTACTGCTGGTGCAGGGCGCGCTCGCCATGCGCCACCCGGGTGCACGCTGGTTGTCCACCCGCGTCCTTGCCGGCGTGAGTGTCGCCGCTGCGCTGAGCGGTGTGCTGCTGCTTGTCAGCGTGGACCGCGTGGGAGTTGCGGTGCAGGGGCTGATGGGCGTCCTGTTCCTGCTCTGCGGCGTGAACCTCCTGCGCGGACGCGTCGCACTCACGAAGTGGCTGGGCGTCGGATTCCTGCTGCGCGGCGCCATTGCAATCGTCGAAGCCGCCGGCTATCTCACCGACAGTCTTCCTGCCAACGCGCTCACCGACGACCATGCCCGCCTGGTCTCCCTGTTCCTCGGCTTGCACTCGGCCATCGATGTAGCGGGCGAATGGCTGCTCGCACTGGGTGGCGTGCTCGCCATCACGCGCCGCACGCAGAACGAGATGGAGAGCGCCAACGCGGATCTGCGCACGGTGCAGGATCAGTTGCGCAACCTGGCGGACCGCGATCCCCTCACCTCCCTCGCGAACCGGCGCGCGCTGGCCGCGGCGTTCCGATCCGTGTATGACGACGGCGCTGCCCTCGTGTTTCTCGACCTCGATGGCTTCAAGAACATCAACGACAGCCTGGGACACGCGGTGGGCGACGCATGCCTCCGTCGCTTCGCCGACGCGCTGCGCAACTCCTTCCGTCCGGAGGATGTGATCGTGCGCTATGCCGGCGACGAGTTCGTGATCGTGTGCGCGGGCGCCGACGTCGGCACGGCCGAGGCGCGCGTGGAGTCGATGCGCGATCGGCTGCTCCAGGATCCGGTGCTGCCCACCATCCAGTTTTCGGCAGGAGTGGTGGCGCTGGCGTCGCACGAACATGCGGACGCCGCGCTCGAGGCAGCCGACAGCGCGATGTACGAGAACAAGAAGGCGCGCGCCATGGATCGTGCGTCGCGCCCAAGCATCGCCCGCGCCCGGCTGAGCGGCACCTTCACCGCCATGCCCTGACGGTTTTCGCTACGGGCCGGCTGCGCCGAGGGCCATGCCCATGGTGTGGAACCCCTTGTCGACGTACACCGTGGTGCCCGTGATGCCACTTGCCAGCGGCGAGCAGAGAAACGCCGTCACGCTTCCCACTTCAGGTGCGGTGAGCTCCTGGGACAGCGGTGCGTTCGCCGTCACGTACGCCACCATCCGCTCGATGATCCCGATGGCCGATGCGGCGCGCGAGGCGAATGGTCCGGCCGACACCGTGTTGACGCGCGCCCCCCACTTTCGGCCGGCCTCGAATGCCAGCAGGCGCGTGTCGCTCTCGAGCGCCGCCTTGGCGCTCGACATCCCGCCGCCGTAACCCGGGATCACGCGCTCGCTCGCCATGTAGGTGAGCGACGCGAAGGCACCGTTCGGCCGCATGAGCGGTCCGAGCCGCGATACCATGCTCACGAGTGAGTATGCGCTGGCGCTCATCGCGGCCAGGTAGCCGTTGCGGCTTGTTTCCAGGAGCGGCTTCTTCACCTCCGGACCGTTGGCCAACGCGTGCACCACGATGTCCAGCGGCTGAGCGCCGAAGTCGGCAACGAGGCGCGTGGCCAGCCCGCCAATGGAGCAGTCGCCCACATCCTTGTACCGCTTGCTGGCGCGCAGCTCCTCGGGCATGTCGTCCATGGTGTCGAACACGGCGTCGAGCGGATAGATCTTCTCGAACACGAGCCTCGACCCATCGCTCAACGTGAGCGACTCGTCCATCCGGCCGCGCTCCAGGAGGGTCATGAAGATGTTGAGCGCCGGCGGCCACGTTCCCACGCACACGGTTGCGCCCGCCTCGGCAAGGGCCTTGGCGATCGCGAATCCGAATCCGCCGTCGTCGGCGACGCCGGCTACCAGGGCTCGGCGTCCTGTCAGGTCGATGTTGAGCATTCGCTGATTATGGCACATTGCTGGACGTGATCAAAGGCCCATGCCTCCTCGCGAACAGCAAGTGCTGGTCGCGGCCCCCATCCCGCCGGGCTGTGCGGGTACGTAACGTGTACCTGTGCCGCGCCACGTGACATCGCCAGACAGCACCAGCTCGCTTCCGACCGCCGTCGCCGACCCACCTCCGGTGCTGGTCGACCGCCGCCGCGCGGCCGCCACGGGCCCCGCCTTCGCGCGCGGACTCTGGCGTATTGCCGCCGCGGACGTCTCCAGCGGCAACCGGGTGGGCCTGCTCCGCGACGGGCCGGCCACATTCGACGCCATGTGCGCGGCCATCGACGCGGCGGAGACCACCGTGGTGCTGGAAGCCTACATCTTCCGCTCGGACGAGGCGGGTCACCGCATCGGGGATGCGCTCATCGCCGCCGCGTCACGCGGGGTACAGGTGCGCGTGCTGAGCGACTGGATCGGCATGCGCGGCATGCAGTCCAGCTTCATCGCGTCGTTGAAGGAGGCGGGCATCCAGCACCGCGCCTTCAATCCGCCGGGTCTGCGGGCCTGGTTCGGCCTCATTCCACGCGATCACCGCAAGCTGCTCGTCTGCGATTCCACCGTCGGCATCACGGGTGGCGTGGGCATCGGCAACGAGTGGCTCACGGGAAAGAGGAAGCGTCGGCGCAGCCAGTGGCGTGACACGGCCGTGCGCATCCAGGGGCCGGCGGCGGGCGACATGCAGCAGGCGGTCGACACGATGTGGGAGCGCGCGCTCAAGCGCGAGCGCCGCGGCATGCACCGGCTCACGCGGCGTGCGGCGCGTGGCGCGCACCTGGATCCCTCCACGGCAGCCCCGGCGCTCGTGGGCATCATCGAGGGTGAGCCGCTGCGCATGCGCGTTGCACGCGCATTGCAGATGCAGGCCATCTCGGCCGAGCGGTCCATCTGGATCGCAAACGCGTACTTCGTGCCGAGTCCATCGGAAGTGGAATCGCTTCTGGGTGCCGCGCGTGATGGCGTGGACGTGCGCATCCTGGTACCGGCCCGCAACGATCACCCCTGGGTGTCGTTCCTCACGCGGCGCTACTATCGGCGATTGCTCACCAACGGCGTGCGGATCTGGGAATGGAAGGGGACGATGATGCATGCAAAGACGAGCGTCGTGGATGGCCGCTGGGTCCGCGTGGGCTCCACGGACTTCAACCCACTCGGCGTGGGCATCAACTACGAGCTCGACGCCGTGATCGAGGATGCCACGCTCGGAGCGGAAGCAGAGGCAATGTTCCTCGCCGACCTCGAGGAGTCGCGCGAAATCACCATGCGCAGCCGGTTGATCCGGCAATGAACCGTTATCGGATGTGCCGCGCACAGGTAGTACTGATGGCTGTGTTGCTCGGGCTGCCATGCTCCCCGGCCATGGCGCAATCGGATTCGACAAAATCCACCATACAGCTGTTCACGTATCGCGACGGGGCGCTCGCCAGCGGAGTCATCCTCGCGGCGCTGCTCGCCCGCCGCCTCGACGACCACTACGCGCAGCGGCTGCAGGATTCGTCCACGCAGGCCAACGAGAAGCTGCACAAGCTCGCCACCGTGGTGCGCACCACGGCGGCACCGGGCGCGTACATCATCAGCACGTCCATGTACGTCGTGGGCCGCGTGGTGAAGAACGACCACCTCGCGTCGCTCGGCCTGCATGGCTCGGAGGCACTGCTGCTGGGTGAATTCACCGGCGGCGTGCTGAAGGGGTTGATCGGACGACAGCGGCCCTACGTCACGCCACAGAATTCCCACAGTTTCGGATTTCTTCGCGGGTTTGGCGGCGGGGACAAGTTCCGCTCGTTTCCATCCGGGCATTCGCTGGCGGCATTCGCCGCGGCGGCGGCCGTGTCGAGCGAGACGGCGGGTTGGTGGCCCAACACGCGATGGATCTTCGGGCCCGTGCTCTTCACCGGGGCCACGCTCACCGGCGTGTCACGGATGTACGACAACAAGCACTGGGCGAGCGACGTGATCGTCGGCGCGGGGCTCGGTACCTTTGCCGGCCTGAAGGTAGTGCGCTACAACAACGCGCACCCAGGTAGCCGGCTGGAGAAGCTGTTTCTCAGCGGATCCATCGTGCCGAACGCCAACGGTGGCCACGACCTGCACTGGTCACTGATGCCGGGCCTGTCGCTGGCGCAACCGGCGCGCCGGCCGTGAGCATCGGCGGGTCGTGAGCCGCGGGCCGAAGAGCGGCATCTTCGTCATCGCACCCATCGGGGGCGAGGTGGGGGCACGCATCGCTGCCCTCCAGGGCGCCCACGACCCGCGCATCCTCAAGCTGGGCGAGCCGCACGTGACCATCGCCGGCTCGTCAGGCATGGGACCGATCAACCCGGCCACCACCCTCGAGGAGCTCAAGCAGACGCTCGGTGTCATCGCCGCCGAGACGGCGCCGATTACGCTGCGATTCGGGCGACCCACGAAGTTCATGCAGACCGAGATCGTCGTGCTGCCGCTTGATCCGCACGGGCCACTCCGTACGCTGCACGAGCGCATTCAACTGAGCGGGCTGCGCAGCGCACCGCCGCGCTTCTTCTTCACCCCGCACGTGACACTGAGCCTCTATCGCGAACTGCCGAAGGAGGCACTCAATGCCCTGCTGCGGGAGCGCTTTGACGAACCGGTAATGGTGGACCGCATCGAGGCGCACCTCACGCAGGATACCGGCGAGTCGCGCCTGCTGGTGTCGCTCCCGTTGCTCGGAAGCTGAGCAGCACGCAGAATCAGGCGATGCTCTCCGGCTCCAGCGTCTTCTCCACCACGGCGCCGTTCACGACGCTCACGTAATAGACCTTGGCGTTCAACCGGGTATGGACGATGCGCTTCACCTGCGTGTCCTCGAAGTAGATGCCGGCGTCGTTGTCGCATGCATAGCCTGGCTTCATGCGTCCCGAGCCAATGAGCTGGTGGTACAGCGGCCTGCGGCCTGCTTCGGCGTCGTAGTGCGGGCTGTGGCTGCCCGGCAGGAAGCCGAGGCACTTGACGATGGAGAGCTCCCTGGGCCGCGAGTCGGTGGTGCCTTCCTCGAACCAGCAGAGCGAACCGGCGCTCGCCCCGCCCAGGACGATGCCCTGGTCCCATGCGCGACGGAGCACGGTGTCGATGCCCTGTGCCTTCCAGATGGCCTGCTGGTTGAGCGTGTTGCCACCGGAGGCCACGATGCCGTCCACGGAAAGCAGTACCTCGTCCCATCCGCGTGGTTGCGTGAGGCTTTCGATGAAGCTGGTCTGCACCTGGGGCTCGACGTCCAGCCGGCTGCAGTCCTTGTAGAAGCGAATGATTCCCGCCTGGTCGTCGGCGGACGCCGTGGGGAGGTAGAGAATCCTGGGACGCGCCTTGCCGGTGAGCGTCGCCATGTAGCGAATGAACGCTTCGTTGAATCCGCCACCGGCAATGAGGATCTTGCGCGTGGCAGCCGTTGGCATGGTGTCGTGAAGCATCGTGGCGAGCGGGTGAAGGTGGCCGTCGGCGGGCGCGAGGTGGCCAGCGCCGAGTGCGACTGCGCCCAGGGCCGACGAGGTGAGGAAGTCCCTTCGCTTCATTGAAAGTGCGGGTGTTGGTGGGAGTGCACAGCACGTCCAACGTACCTCGGCACCGCTTGTTTGTCATGGCATGCTTCACGAAGCCAGGCGCCAGCCTTCAGTCGTCCAGGGGTCAGCTCCGGCTAACAGCGTTCAGGGGTGTGCTTGCCGGGGTCCCGGGACCATTTACGCCACGCCGCTGACGGCTGTTCAAGCTGGGGCTGACCCCTGGACGACTGCAGGCTGATCGCCGAGGTGCGTTTTACGGAGAGTCTTGAGTCGTCCGTTACCAGTCAGCGACAGTCACCAGTTGACCGCGGCTCGCCCCCTGTTCCCCCTTCGCTCGGAACGGCTAGCGATCTCGTTGGATTCACCGACTGGCCATTCGTGATGCGAAGCAGTAAAAGAGTATGCGCTGCCGCCTCCATCACGCCGTTCCACGACGACATCAACCGGTTCCGCCATGAAAGCCAACTCCATTCTCGAGACCATCGGCAACACCCCGCACGTCCGCATCAACCGCCTGTACCCCGATGCCGCCGCCCGGAACATCGAGGTCTGGTTCAAGCTGGAGCGCAGCAATCCTGGCGGTAGCATCAAGGATCGCATCGGGGTCGCGATGATCGAGGATGCCGAGAAGCGGGGCGTGATCAAGAAGGGATCGACGATCGTGGAGCCCACGTCGGGCAACACAGGCATCGGCCTCGCGATGGCCGCGGCGGGAAAGGGGTACCGCTGCATTCTCTGCATGCCCGATTCGTTCTCGGTCGAGCGGCGCCGACTGCTCGTGGCGTACGGCGCGGAGCTCGTGCTCACGCCGCGCGAGCTCGGCATCAAGGGCGCCATCGCGAAGGCCGAGGAGATCGTTGCCGCCACGCCCGGTGCGTGGATGCCGATGCAGTTCGAGAACCCGGCCAACGTGGCGATCCACAAGCACACCACGGCGCAGGAGATCCTGCGCGACTTTCCGGAAGGGCTCGACTACCTCATCACCGGCGTGGGCACCGGCGGTCACATCAGCGGAGTGAGCGAGACGCTCAAGCTCACCATGCCCAGGCTGAAGACGTTCGCGGTGGAGCCTGCCAAGTCCACGGTACTGAGCGGAGGCACGCACACGCCGCACAAGCTCCAGGGCATTGGCGCGGGCATCATTCCAGGCAACTTCCACGCAGCCACGGTGGACGGCTACATCCAGGTCACCGAAGAGGATGCGTTCGCCTACGCGGTTCGCTCGGCGAAGGAGGAAGGCATCTTCGTGGGCCCGTCATCCGGCGCATCGCTCGCGGCGGTGGCGAACAAGCTGCCGGAGATTGCGGAGGGCAGTCGCGTGCTGGCGTTCTGCTACGATACCGGTGAGCGCTACCTGTCGGTTGAAGGGCTGTTTCCCACTGTCCCTGCGTGACGGACGAGACCGAACGTCCACGCTACCGCCGTTCGCCCTCA
>JACMOE010000014.1 GCA_014378185.1 Gemmatimonadaceae bacterium
CAGCGATCATGCGAGATCACGACAGCGCACCCGGCGAACGACAGCAGCGCCTCCTCGAGCGCGCGCAACGTATCGACGTCGAGATCGTTCGTCGGCTCGTCGAGCAGCAGCACGTTGCCGCCACTCTTGAGCAGCTTGGCCAGGTGCAGTCTGTTCCGCTCACCACCAGACAGATCGCCCACCTTCTTCTGCTGATCGGTGCCTCTGAAGTTGAACTGCGACAGATACGCCCGCGCATTGATCTCGCGATTGCCAACGACGATCTCGTCGCGCCCCTCGCTCACTTCCTGATACGCCGTCTTCGACCCGTCCAGCACGCGCCCCTGATCCACATACGCGAGCGCCACGGTCTCCCCGACCTTCAACTCTCCACCATCGGGCGTGTCCTCCCCCACGATCATCCGGAACAGCGTCGTCTTGCCTGCCCCATTCGGCCCGATCACGCCGACGATGCCACCACGAGGAAGGCTGAACGAGAGATCATCGAAGAGCACCTTCTCGCCGAACGCCTTCTTCACGCCCTTCGCAATCACCACGTCGTTGCCAAGCCGCGGCGGCGGCGGAATCGTGATCTCCTGCGCCAGCACCTTGTCGCCCGTATCCTCGGCTTGCAACTGCTCGAATGCATTGATACGCGACTTCGATTTCGCCTGACGCGCGCGCGGCGCCATCCGCACCCACTCCAGCTCGCGCGCCAACGCCTTCTGCCTCGCGGATTCCGTCTTCTCTTCCTGCTTCAACCGCTCGCGCTTCTGCTCGAGCCAGCTCGAGTAGTTGCCCTCGTACGGCATCCCCTTCCCGCGGTCGAGCTCCAGGATCCACTTCGCCACGTTGTCCAGGAAGTAGCGATCGTGGGTGATGGCCACCACCGTCCCCGGGAAGTCGGCGAGAAATCTTTCCAGCCAGTCCACACTCTCGGCGTCGAGATGGTTGGTGGGCTCGTCCAGCAGCAGCATGTCGGGTTGTTCGAGCAGAATGCGACAGAGCGCGACGCGACGCTTCTCACCGCCTGACAACCGGCCGACTTCAGCATCATCCGGCGGCAGACGCAGCGCGTCCATCGCGATCTCCACCTTGTTGTCGAGATTCCACAGGTCGAGCGTGTCGATCCGCTCCTGCACCTTGGCCTGTTCGTCCATCAGCTTGTCGAAGTCGGCATCCGGCTCGGCAAATGCGGCGCTGATCTCGTTGAAGCGGTTGAGCAGCTTTCGCTGGTCGGCCACCGCGAGCTCCACGTTCTCCCGCACGTTCTTCGTCTCGTCGAGCTGCGGCTCCTGCGGCAGGTACCCGATCTTCGTCCCCTTCGCCGACCACGCCTCACCTTGAAAATCCTGATCGACGCCGGCCATGATGCGCAGCAGGCTGGACTTTCCCGCGCCGTTGGCGCCGAGGACGCCGATCTTCGCGCCGGGGTAGAACGAGAGCCAGATGTCGTCGAGAATCACCTTGGAAGGCTGGACCACCTTCCGAAGGGACTTCATGACGTAAATGAACTGTGGGGCCACGGTCGTTTTTGCTCGTTGAAGGGTGCGGGATATCCCTGCAATCTAACCGCGCCTCCCGACCTCCCCAGCCCCCGGTGCCTGGCCTGTTCAACAAGATCCGCCGGCTGCCGAAGCTGGCCGCGAGCGCATGGACTTCTCCGTGACCAGAGCTGAACGGGACGCCACCTCACGCGAGGCGGCGTCCCGTCGATACTTCCAGTCCCCCAGTCCCCTATTTCACCCGCAGTTGCGCCATCATCCCGTGATCCACGTGCGGCTTTCCGTCCTTCGCATCGGGCATGAAGCACAGCAGCCCATACTCGCCGGCCTTCATCTCCACCGGGATCACGTTCGACGTCCCCTTCGCCATCCCCGTCACGCCACCCACCGGCATGGCCGGCGGCGGACCCTTCATCCCGCCCGCCACCCAGCTCGCCATGTCGTTCACCGTCTTCCCGGGCGCGAGCGCGACCACCAACATCTCGTGCGGCTGCATCGCATCGTTCACGATCTTGAACGTGTGCGTCCCCTTGGTGAGGGTGTGCGGCATCACGAAGCCGTAGTCGTTCAGGTGCACGGTCACATCTGCCTTCGGCTCGGCGGCTTTCTCCCCTGACGCCGCGATGACGGTGAGCGGCCGGACCATCCCCTTCATCACATGCGGAGTGCCGTCGGGCGATGGGATTACGCAGAGCAGCGCGTAGTTGCCCGCATCCAGCTTCACGGTGGCCTCGCTCACCGGACCACTTGGCGCCGAGGCATTCGGACCACCCACGACCTTCGCCCACACGGGCGGCGGCCCCTGCTTCTTCATCGATTCGGTGAAGTCGGCGAAGGTCTTCCCCTGCAGCAGCTGCACGATCTGCACGTGGTGCAGCTCCTTGCCGCCGTTGCTCAGGCGAAAGGTGTTGTACCCGGCGGGAATGCTGGCGGGCGCATCGAAGGTGTAGTCGCTTGCCTTGATGACGACGAC
>JACMOE010000135.1 GCA_014378185.1 Gemmatimonadaceae bacterium
CGGCACGATGGCGCGCGCGACGACGCGCGCGCTGATCCGTGCGGCCCAGTTCGCGGCGGCGTCACCGCTGGTATCGGCGCGCTCGCCGCGAGCACCGGCGTCGGAGGCCGTGTGGATCGCTACGCGCATTGCCAGGCGGGACGAGCAGATCCTCCGACTCGCTTCGCTCGCTCAGGATGACAAGCCATCACAGGTGCGACGCGTGCTTGTAGAACGGCGGCTTGGTGACGGTGGCCGGAACGCGCTTGCCTCGGATCTCCACCTCGAACTGGGTGCCTTCCCTGGCGGCCACGGTGGGAAGGTACGCGGTGCCAATGGGGATCCCGAGCGTGGGGCTCATGGTACCGCTGCACACGATGCCGCTGGGCTCCCCGCCGAAGAACACGGGATAGCCGTGCCGCGGAAAATTGCGGTCCTGGAGGGTGAAGCCAACGAGCTTTTTCTGCACGCCGGCTTCCTTCTGCGCTTCCAGCGCGCTCCTGCCCACGAAGTCGCCCTTGGGGAACTTCACGAGCCAGGCGAGGTTGGCCTCCAGCGGCGTGACGGTGTCGTCGATGTCATTGCCGTACAGTGCCATGCCCATCTCGAGGCGCAGCGAGTCGCGCGCTCCGAGTCCTGCGGGGGTGACCTGGTCGGTGGCCATCAGGGCGTTCCAGATGGGAGCAGCCGACGCATTCGCGATGTACAACTCGAAGCCATCCTCGCCCGTGTATCCCGTGCGCGAAATGATGGCTTTCTGGCCGGCCACCTCACCCTCAATGAAGTGGTAGTAGCCGATGGTCGACAGGTCCGTGGCGGTGAGCCCCTGGAGGATGGAGGCGGTCCTGGGCCCCTGCACCGCGAGCAGCGTCATCTCCTCCGTAGCGTCGTGCACAGTGACGCCGAACGCGCCCGCGTGCCTGATGATGTGCTGGTAATCCTTGGGAGCGTTGCTGGCATTCACTACCATCATCACCTTGTCGGCGAACCGGTAGATGAGGCAGTCGTCCTCAATGGTGCCACGATCATTGAGGATGGTGGAGTAATGCACCTGCCCCACAGCCAGCGCGGCCACATTGTTGGTGGTGACGTAATTCACGAAATCCGCGGCGCGCGCGCCGTTGACCCAGAATTCACCCATGTGCGAGACGTCGAACACCCCGCACGACTCGCGCACCGCCTTGTGCTCGGCGGTGATGCCGGTGGGGTATTGCACGGGCATCTCGTAGCCCGCAAAGGGAACGATCTTGGCGCCGAGCGCGACGTGGATGTCGTGGAGGGGGGTGCGCTTGAGCGGTGTGGGAGGGGTCGACATTGCGATGCGTTGGTGGTTCGGGAGAAGATAAATATGCATGACTGGCACGACGGGGTGCCAGCGTGACAGGCGCCAGAACGGCACGAGCGGGCGCCAAGTCGGCGGTGCCAGCGGTGGCGCAGCGATGAGGCGGTTGACTCCGGGATGGTTCGGTATGATCGTGCGATACCTCCCACACAGGATCTTCGCGTGATCAACGCCCGTTCGCTTGCGCTTGTCGTCGTTTCCATTGTCGGGCTGAGCGGCCACCCGATACGCGCCCAGCAGCCCGGGCCCAACGGGTTGAGCGTGCGGGAGCGGTCGGCTGGCTGGAAGCTGTTGTTCGACGGGACGACGCTTGCCGGCTGGCGCGGGCTGGGCTACGACAGTGTGCCGAGTGCGCACTGGAATGTCGTGCAGGGGGCCATTCACAAGATTCCGAGTGGTGCGGTGCCCCGGATGCCTGACGGCCAGCCCACCGTGGGCGGCGACCTGATGACGACCAGCTCGTTCCGCGACTTCGAGCTGGCATTCGAGTGGAGGGTGGCTCCGGGCGCGAACAGTGGCGTGAAGTACAACGTGTCAGAAGAGATGTCGATGAAGAACGCCGCCAATCACGCCGCGCTGGGTTTCGAATACCAGGTGCTGGACGACGCGCTGAATGACGACAACAAGATCCCGAGCCACCGGGCGGGGTCTCTCTACGACATGATTCCGCCCAACGAGAACAAGCGGTTGATGCCGGTGGGCCAGTGGAACCATTCGGTGATCGTGATGAAGGGCAACCATGGCGAGCACTGGCTGAACGGTGCGATCGTGGTGCAGTTCGACCTCAAGACAGCGCGTATGGACTCGCTGGTGGCGGCAAGCAAGTACAAGGTGATCCCGGGGTTCGCGGACCATCGCGAGGGTCACATCGTCCTCCAGGATCATGCGGACGAAGCGTGGTTCCGCAGCATCAAGATCCGCGAGCTGAAGCCGTAGGAAGGACGAACGGCAGGCCCTTCCCTTCGTTCAGGACGACAGCTGATCCGTGTCGAACACCGCACGCCGACGGCGCACCAGCACGAACGTGGTGGCATTGTCAGGTCGGTCCTCCAGCCCTTCTTCAAGAATGACGAGGCCGTAGTGTGCGGCTGCCCACCGGGCGGCAATCGCTGCCGCCGTGGGGTCGCGCCGGATGGCCACCATGCGCGCTGCGCCCGCTGTGTCGTACGCCTCGACGGCAGTGATGCGCGGATGCGCCGCGAGAAAGCGCGTCACCTGCTTGAGCGCCATGGGGTGGCTGAGCACCTCGGTGACCCCATCCACAGTCGCACCCGGAAGACCCATCATGGCAAAACGCACGGGAAGCGACAGCTCGCCCAGGGTCTCCAGCGAGGCGTAGCGAGCCAGGGCATCCAGTCCCTCATGCACCGGTCCCGCCGTGACGTTGCGGATGGGAATGACCGCATAATCCGCATGGCCATCCACCACGGCGCGCACCGTATCCTCGAACGTGGCGCACGGCAGGAGCGTGATGGGCTCCGGCACGAGCTGTTCGGCGGCGGCCTCGCTGAAGGCACCGGTCTCTCCTTGAAACGCGACGATGGGGCGCATGCGACAAACTGGTCGCTGCGCCCCATCCCGCACAAGCGTCCGCGCTAGCGCGCTTCGCGGGCGGCGGGCGTATGCAACTCGCGATCGGTAAGCGACCGCTGGTCACCCACCTTGGGCGGCGTTCCGGTCACCATCGCCTTGGCGATCTCGAACAGCACCATGGGCCGAGGCTCGTTGACGACGAGGTATTCGACGGAATGCGCCTCGACGAGAATGAGGGCGAGGCGGGGATCGTTGGGGCCACCGTCGCGCGCACCGCCCTCGTCGCCGAACCACACCTTCCAGTCCGGCTTGTAAAGCTCCTTGATCAGGTTACGGTCCTGCGTGACGGTTGCCGTTCCGGCGACCGACACCCATTCACGCGACTTGAGGTTGTAGTACGACAGGTTCACGTGCGCGTCGACTTCGAGTTCATCCAGCTTGTGCGACGAAACGTCCGTGACGAACCACAGGTCGGAGCCGGAGACACGCTCCTGGGTGGCCATCGGGCGGGACACCAGGTGACCGTCAGCGCGGCGCGTGGTGAACATCGCGTTCTCGATGCCGTCAATGAGCTTGTAGAGGTCGTCGAGCTTCTTGCCGGGGGGGGTGTGCTCGTCGCGATTGTTGTCGGATGTATGGTCGGCCATGATCTGCTCGCTTGATGGGTTGATTGGCCAAATGAAAGGCAGGAGGTGTGCCCGCGAGGATCTCACCCTCACGAGCGCATTCAGGCCGGTGGAGTCCGCCAGCGACCGCGAGTGTAATCAGGAATCCTGACCGGCGCGCTACCCGTCGCGACCGACCTTTCCGACAGTGGACCGGGCGCACTCCACGCCGTTGCGTCGTACACGTTCATGTCGGGCACCAGTCCGTCGCGCAGGCAGGTGACCAGACGCCATGCCATGATGAAGTCCATGCCTCCGTGTCCGCCGGTGCGAGCCCGTTCACCCTGCTCCTTCCACCACGGGTGTTCGTACTGCGTCTTGTACTCGTCGATCGTGGTCCATGCGTCGCTCTTGCCGTGGCCCTCGATGTAGATGCGCGCCGGATAGTCCTCGAAAAGACCGTTGGTGCCCTCGATGCTGTTGATGCGGCTGTACGGTCGCGGGCTGGAGACGTTGTGCTCGAGTCGAATGGTCCGTCCCTGCACCGTCTTGATGAGCGAGCTGTTCAAGTCGCCGGTGACGTACTTCTCCTTCCAGCGCGGATCGTCCTTCGGGACGTGATCCTCGCGCCACTTGGTGAGCCCGAACTCGGGTGTGCTCATCGACACCATGTAGTCGAAGCGGTCGCCGTGGTTGATGCCGAGGTACCAGGCCACGGGGCCGAGACCGTGCGTGGGATACAGGTTGCCGTTGCGCCTCTCGTGCGCATCCCTGCGCCAGAGCCCTTCGTCGCGCGTCTCGAACAGGATGGAGCGCAGGTCGTGGTTGTACGCCGCACCACCATGCTTCAACTGTCCGAATACCCCGGCGCGGACCATCTGCAGCACCAGCAACTCGTTGTAGCCGTAGCAGCAGTTCTCCATCATCATGCAGTGGCGACGGGTCTTCTCCGACGTGTCCACCAGCATCCAGCTGTCCTCGATGGTGAACGCCACGGGCACTTCGGTGCCAACGTGCTTGCCGTGCGTCATCGCGCTCATTGCCACGGGCACGTGCCAGGCCCATGGCGTGGCGGTGTAGACGAAGTCCACGTCGTCACGGGCGCAGAGTCTCTCATAGTCCCGTTCACCGCCGGTATAGACCGCGGGTTCGTAGTCATGACCGGCCATGCGCATCATGGCCTTCGCCTTCTCGACCTTTTCAGGCACGATGTCGCAGAGTGCCGTGATCTTCACGCCGCCAACGCCGAGCAATTCGCCCAGCATGCTCCGCCCTCGCAGTCCGGTGCCGACGATGGCGATGCGCGGCACGGCACGCGGCTCGAAGCGGACATCCATCATGGACGGCAGCAGCGGTGGCGTGTCATCGCCAGCTCGCACCGTCTCCGCGCGGGCGTCCGAAGGGAAGCCCAACTGCGATAGCCCGAACCCGGCGCCAACGGCCGCGACGGACTTGATCAGGTCACGACGCGATACGCCGTGTGGGGAATCATCGGTCATTGCACGCCTGGGGACGGGAGACGAAAGACGGGGACGGCGAGCCTGCGCCACTGACAGTGACAACAATCGCGGCCTGCATCAAGACCAGAGTTGCATGGCACCGGGGCCTGGTGCCGTGACAATCATCTCCGCGCGCGTCGCCGCCACGGGGTGGGCCGCCGCGTAATCATGCATCCAGGCCGTGGCAAACTCCGATGCTCGATGAGTCTCCACCAACGCCCACACGCTCCCACCAAAGCCTGCGCCAAACGCCGGCGCAGCATCCGCACCCAATGCGTGCGCCATTCGCACGAGATCGCTCGTCTCGGCGGTCTGGTTACCCAGGAGGGTCTCCGCACCGTGCTGCGAGCGCGCCACCGCGTCGCCCACAGCTACGAGATCGCCCCGAGCGAATGCATCCGTGGCGGCAGGAATGATGTCGAAGGCCTCCGTCGTGAACTGTTCGAAGCGATCGGTCAATCGCTGCGGGGAAAAGTCCTTGACGTGACTCGCCCAAAGCATCGCGCGAATCTCCAACGGCGCATCGCTGCGGCTCATCACCGCTTGCCCGAGACTCGCGTCGCCGCGCATTGTCGTTGCATTCCACAGCGCGAGGATCTCGACGACGGCCTGTGACGCCTCGTTGTAGCGCACGCGCGCGCTCGCAGTTTTCTCCGCGGCCACGCCGCTGTACGCCAGCACAAAGCTGCGATCCGCCGGAAAGGGGACGTCCCTCTCTGCGCGCACCGGGAGGAATGCGTAGCAGCTCAGCACTGCCGCCCTGCAACACAGAATGGCCGTCTGGTCCTGGCTGCCACCCAGCGTGCCCACGCCGAGCCCACCGGGGGTGAGGCCGAACGGGCGGCCGTTTTCGACCGCGCCGAGGTACTCGCCGAGGTGTTCGCGTGATGGAATGGCGGTTCGGTAAAGGGGATCGGCGCCAAGGGCATTCACCGCCTCGAGCGCCAGGAATACCGCAATCACCAGCGCGCTGGAGCTGCTCATGCCCGACGCAGGGGGCAGGTCGCTGGCAACGACGAGATCCATACCACGCTGCACGCACGGAAAATCGCGCGCTACGCGGCGCACCACCGTAGACAGGTAGGTCGACCAATCTCCCACCGCCGGCTCGGTGGTGGAATCGAGCGACAACTCACGCGTCTCGCCGCGGACGACATCCACCGCGCGCACCACCGCATCGGTGCGC
>JACMOE010000136.1 GCA_014378185.1 Gemmatimonadaceae bacterium
AGACGCCCCCAGTGTTGTTCGTGGGCGAGCACGTCACCTTCGCCGAGCTCGCGTTGCGCGAAGTGCGCACGTTCGACGGCTGGCCCGCTCCGGCATGAGCGAATCCGGACACGGTGGACCGTCGGGACCGGGCGGAACGGGCAAGATCGACGCGGGCTCCGTGCAGGGCCTGAACTGTCCCAACTGCGGCGCGGCGATCGTGTTGCGCGGCATGAGTTGGACGCAGACCGTGGCGTGCGCGAGCTGCAGCGCGGTGCTCGACGCGCAGGACCCACAGCTCCGCGTGCTTCAGCGTTTCGAGCATGCCACGCGCTACACGCCCCTCATCCCGCTCGGTTCGCGTGGGCAATGGCGTGGCGCCATCCACGAAGTAATCGGCTTCCAGGTAGTGTCGATCACGGTAGAGAGCGTGCGGTACTCGTGGCACGAGTACCTGCTGTTCAATCCGTACCACGGCTTTCGCTATCTCACTCAGTATGACGGGCACTGGAGCGACGTGGTCGCGGTGCACGCACTGCCGCAGACGGTCGCGATGGGCACCGAGCGCGTCGTCCGGCTCGGCGCGCACTCCTTCAGGCATTTCCAGACCGCGGTGGCGACGACGCGGTTCGTGCTTGGCGAGTTTCCGTGGGAGGTGCGTACCGGCGACTTCGTGACGGCGAGCGACTGGGTGGACCCGCCGTTCATGCTCAGCTCGGAACAGACTGACCGTGAGCTGAACTGGTCGCTGAGCGAATACGTGGACGGCCGGGAGATCTGGCGCGCCTTCAAGGTGCCTGGAAGCCCGCCGGCTGCGCAGGGCGTGTTCGCCAATCAACCGTCGCCGTACGCGGCATCCGGCACGATGTGGAACATGTTCGGCGTGATGGCCATGCTGCTCATGCTGCTGCTCTTCGCGCGGCTGGTCACAGCCGACAACCGCGTCGTGCACGAGGGCAGGCATCTCTTCCAGGCGGGCGATTCCGGCGCGGCGGCGTTCGTCACTCCGTCGTTCGTGCTCACGGGCGGCACTGCCAACGTCGTGGTAGACGTGGATATGGGAGACGGACTCTCCGATTCGTGGGCGTATCTCAACTATGCCCTCATCAACGAGGGAACCGGCACCGCGTACGACTTCGGCCGAGAGGTGAGCTACTACTCTGGCTACGACAGTGATGGCAGCTGGTCGGAAGGATCGCGTCGCGACCGGGTGCGTGTGGCCGGTGTGCCCGGCGGCAAATACTTCCTCCGCGTGGAGACCGAGCGGCCGCCTGGCTCGGGCGGGGTACTGGGCACGCTCCGCGTGCGGCGCGACGTGCCATCATTCGTGCCCTTCCTGCTCGTGCTCCTCGTGTTGTTCTTTCCCCCGTTCATCCTCACGCTGCGGCGCGCCGGCTTCGAATCGCGCCGGTGGGCCGAGAGCGATCACGCGCCAGCGAGCGCCAGCGATGACGAGGACGAATGAGGGACAGCTGGCGAAAGCATCCACTTTATCTGGTGTACGGGGTCGTTGTCATGCTTGCGGCGGTCGCGGCCGAACTGCGCGGTTGGACCTTCACAGGTCCGACGGAGGCGCGCGTCGATGCGCCGCGCACCATCCGC
>JACMOE010000137.1 GCA_014378185.1 Gemmatimonadaceae bacterium
GCCGGTGAACGGGTCGAAGAAGTCGGCTGCGTCGCCCACGAGGGCCACGCCGGGAGCCCACGCACGCCGTGCGTGCGACGCGAACGGACCGGTGGCGAGCACTGGCGTAACGCGGCGCGCGCCCGCCACGCGGCCAGCGAGCTGCGGACGGTCGCGCAGCCACTGCTCGAAGAAGGCGGTGCGATCGCCATTCATGGCGCGCGCCGCGGCGGCGGGCACCACCATCGCCACGTTGGTGAGGCCGCCGTCAACCGTCGCCAGCCCGACGTAGCCCACGCCGCGCTCCACGTGCATCTCCCCCCAGTCGCCCATGCCTCCGAAATTCTCGTAGTGCGCCACGAGCGCAACGCGCCGCGGCCACAATCGGCTCGTGCGCGCCAGGCCAAGGCGTCGCGCAACGACGGACCGCAGCCCGTCGGCGCCAACGATGAGTGGAGCGCTCAGGGATTCACGCGTTCCATCAGCGGTGAGCAACTCCACGCCGGTGACTCGGCCCTTGCGGTCGCGGACGAGACCCGCCACCTGCGCGCCCTCGCGCACCGCTGCGCCGGCGTCGCGTGCGCAATCGAGCAGGATGGGATCGAGCAGGGTGCGACGCAGCGCCAGGCCGCGATCGCGAAACGCACTGTAGCCGTGTTCCGCGACGAAGTCGCCGCGCAGGGTGGCACCGTTGGGCGCACGGACGATCATTCCGGCGAGATGGGCCGCGCCCGCAGACTCCACGGCGTCGAGCGCACCCATGCCGCTCAGCAGCCGCGACGCCTGCGGGCTGAGATACTCGGCGCAGGGCTTGGGGCGGGGAAAGTGCGCGCGGTCCACCACCAGCACGCGCGCGCCGCCGCGCGCCAGCGCGAACGCGGTCGATGCGCCGGCGGGCCCACCGCCAACCACGATCGCGTCGTACCTGCGTGCCGGTCCCGTTGAAATGCTCACGTGTGAAGGCTAGATGGTGGCCAGCACGGCGGCTACGCCAGCGCCGGTAAACGTCGCAAGAAAATTTACCGTATCGTTGTTCATCCACTCGCGCCCGCCAGCAAGCAGAGTTGCCGTTCCACAAGTATGGATGCGCCGTTCAGATGCCCTCTCGCACGTTGGGCACCACCGGCGCTCCTGCACGGTGGCGCCGAGCAGGGAGTCGACCATCGCGCCAACCATGCCAGCGAGTGTCACGATGGCAAAGAGCGCTGACACACCGAGCAGGATTGCCGCGCCTCCAACGAACGCCGCCCCGGCAACCATTCCCAAGGTGCCGGCACCACTGATGCCGCCCGACGTTCCCACCGGCACCCTGCGCAGGCCGCGCACCGACCGTGGAATACCGCCAAGCAGCGTGCCGATCTCGGTCGCGAAGGTGTCGGCGAGTGAGGCGGCGAGCGCGCCAACCGCGGCGGCGCCGGCGTGCGCGATGCCAAACGGAATGCACAGTGCGCACGCGGCAAAAACGCCTCCGTTGGCCACGACCTGAGTGGCATCTCGCGCCCCGCCCTTGGCCACCACTCCTCCCGTGCGTCGCTCCTTCCGGGACCGCCCGATCCGCGACACGATCGTGCCGGCGAGGAAGTAAATGATGAGGAGGGCGCCCCAGTTCCAGCCGGCGAACGTCGCCGCTGCGCCCACGACCACGGCGGCCGCCGCGCCGGATCGCGACAGCGCGCCGACACGCCATGCTGCGACTGCAATGCCGGCGGCAGCGATGGCACCCAGGGCGCCGCGCTCGACAAACATCCGCACCATGTGCGCATCCGGCATGCGTGGGCCTCGTCATTGGGGAAGGAACGTGTCGCGGAAGAAAACGCGTGGTGGCACGCAGCGCCATTGAGTGCCCTCCTGGCGTCCGTTAGCTTCAAAGGTCCACGCGCTCCTCCTGATGCCCTGCCGTCCAACGCAGTTCTATGCTCGCTACTGTCGACGCACTTCTTCCGCTCAGCCTTCTCGAAGCCGTCCGTGATGTCGACACTCCCGAAGGCCTGCTCGACGCCGAGTTCGTCGACGAGTTGCGCAACAAGCGCTTCGGGCTGAGCGATACCGTCTACACGCAGATCCAGCGATACACCGAGGCGGTCCGTCGCAATCACCGCACGGGGCAGGACGAGACGATCGCCCTGGCGCGTCTCATCGGGCGCCGCCCGGACGCCGAGGCGGTGCTGCGCGCGGCTGGCCGGTTCCTGGCGCGCGAGGCCTACATGACCGTGTCGCCCGTCACGCGCGGTGTGCTCAAGGTGATGCCGTCGATGATCTCCCGGCCGCTCGCCTTCCGGAAGACGCGGCGCATTGCGCAGCGGTACCTCAATGGTACGGTGCGGCGCGTGGGGCAATTCGTCCTCCTCGAGGTGCCGCGCTCGGTGACGCTTGGCGTTGCGCCGGGCAGCACGGGCTGCGCATTCTACGAGTCATCGTTGCGCGAGGTGCTGCGGCTGCTTGTCGGCGTCACGGGCGCGGTGGAGCATACGCGCTGCGAGGGACGTCAAGAGGGGTCGTGCGAGTGGCGCGCAGATTGGCGCGGGGCAGATCGCTCGCACGCGGGTTGATCGCGGCGTCTGCTGCCTGCAGTCTGCTGTGCGGAGTTCGCCGTCCCCCATCCCCCGTCCCCGTCCGCCATGCTCACGCCCCACGAACTTCCCGCGATACAGCGTGCCCTTGCCGACGCCGACCTGGACGGCTGGCTGCTGTTCGATTTCCAGCGCACCAATCCCATTGCGATGGGAATGCTGGGGCTCGAGGGCTTCATTTCGCGGCGCATCTTCGTGTGGATTCCGCGCCAGGGCGTTCCGCATGCGCTCGGTCACGCCATCGAGCCGGGACCGTGGCAGAGCTGGCCCGCGGGGTGGGGCAAGTCCACGTACAGCTCGTGGCGCACGCTCGAGAGCAGCGTGAGCGACATGGTCAAGGGCAAGCGCATCGCGATGGAGTATTCCGCGGGTGATGCCGTGCCGTACCTCGATCGCGTGCCGGCCGGCGTGATCGAGATGGTGCGTGCCGCCGGAGCGACGTCGATCACGTCGAGCGGGGAGCTGGTCACGCGGTTCCACGCGTCATGGATGGAGCACGACATCGCGTCGCACGAGCGTGCCGCGGAGGTGATTGCGCGCGTGGCGCACGAGGCATTTGCCATTGCGGGCGAGCGCTCCCGATCCACGCAGCCCATTACCGAGTTCGAGCTCATGACCTGGATGCAGGGCGAGTTCGGCAAGGCGGGCCTCTCCGCTGATCATGGCCCGAACGTGAGCGCGGGCGCGAACGCGGCCAATCCGCACTATGAGCCCTCCGCCGAGCATCCGCGGCCGATCCTGGAGGGCGAGGTGCTGTTGATCGACCTGTGGGCCAGGGAAGAGGGCGGTACGTATGCCGATCAGACCTGGATGGCCACGATCGGCACCCCCACGTCGCGCGCGCAGGAGGTGTGGGCCGCCGTTCGCGATGCGCGCGACGCCGCCATTGCCCTGGTGCAGGCGGCGGCGAGCGAGGGTCGCCCGTTGCGCGGCGCCGACGTGGATGACGCAGCACGCGACGTCATCACGGCCCGCGGGTTCGGCGAGTACTTCACGCATCGCACCGGACATTCCATCGACCCGAGATCGCTGCATGGCTCGGGTCCGCACCTGGACAATCTGGAGACGCGCGAGGAGCGGTTGCTGGTGCCGGGTGTGGGATTCTCCATCGAGCCGGGCATCTACATCGCGGGAGAGATTGGGGTGCGCAGCGAGGTGAATGTGTACCTGGTCGAAGGGCGGGCCGTGGTGACGCCGGCCGTCTACCAGCGCGATCTCGTCGTGGTGTAGTCAGGCTCGACTACTTCGAAGCGCTCACCGCCACACCGCCGGATCCTCCAGGCCAAGCCGCCAGTACGCCACCCGGCGAACGCCGAGCGCGGAGACTTCGCGCCGCAGGGAATCCAGCAGCACCGCGTCCGTCACCCACAACTCCCATCCGTCCGCGCCCGCGCGCACTGCGTGGAGCGACTGCGTGGCGGGATCACGGTCGAACGCTACCCCGGCCTCCGCGGCAAGCCGTCGCGCCTCATCGTACGAGGTCGTCGCCGTCGGTGCATTTGTACGCCACTGATACCCGTAGAATGGAAGGCCGGCCACCAGCCGGTCGGCACCGCTTTCCTGCACGCGCATTGCCAGTGTGCGCCGCAGCCATTGGGGACCGGTGATCGCGCCCGGCGGGGACGTTGCCCAGTGCTGGTCGTACAGCATGATCAGCAGCAGGTCCGCGCTGGA
>JACMOE010000138.1 GCA_014378185.1 Gemmatimonadaceae bacterium
AAGGCGAGTTGGCGCACGCCAGGCTGCAGGCCGCGGACATCCTGTTCAACATCCGCAGCGGCGTGCTGACCGTGGACGGGGCCGGCCGCCTCCTCTATGCAAATCCCATGGCCGAGGACCTGCTCGGACTGGAACTGGACGACTTCATCGGCCTGCCCGTGCTTGCCGAGATTCACCGGGTGGCTCCGGAGCTGGCCGACGCACTTGAACGCTCCGTGCAGAACCGTGTCCGCACGACGCGCGCCGAGGGCATCATCGCACGAGTCGAGCGGCGATTTCCCATTGGGGTGACGACCACGTACACGGATGGCGACGGACTCCGCACGGACCGGACAGCCACCGCCATTTTTCAGGATATCTCGGATCAGAAGCGGCTCGACACGCTGCGCCTGCGCGCAGAACGCCTGGAAGGCATTGCGGAGCTGTCCGCGTCGCTTGCCCACGAGATCAAGAATCCACTGGCGTCCATTCGCAGTGCCGTGGAACAGCTGTCCCGGTCGCCATTTTCCGGAGCGGATGAGCGCACACTCGCGCATCTCGTGATGCGCGAATCGGATCGCCTGAGCCGCTTGCTGTCGGAATTCCTGGACTTCGCACGTGTCCGCGTGGCTCGGCTGGAAACGCTGGACCTGGCCACGCTGGTGGCGGGTGCGGTCCGGCTCGCGCTTGCGCACCCGGATCGGGAGCAGGGGGTGGCGATCACCGCGCACGTCCAGCCCGGCGAGTTTCTTGTGGAAGGCGATGATGACCTGCTGCACCGGGCGCTGTTCAACCTGCTCCTGAACGCGATCCAGGCCTCGCCGCCGAATGGAGAGATCCGCCTGGAGGTCGCGAAGCCCACGCCGGAACAGATCGGATCCGGCATTGCATTCCCCAACGGCGCGGTGGCCATCAGCGTGTTCGATAGCGGTCCGGGCATTCCATCCGACATCCGCGACCGGTTGTTCGACCCGTTCTTCACTACGAAGCCAAACGGCAGTGGGCTCGGCCTTGCCGTGGTGCACCGGGCCATCGATGCGCACCGCGGCCTGGTGCTGCTCGACAGCGGGCCGTCCGGCACCCGCTTCACTGTCGTCCTTCCCTGTATGCCTCGCGCCATTCGCACGGGGCACATACCTGTCGCGTCCCACACTCCGGTGTTCTCGTGAGTTCCAACCGCATTCCATCCGTCCTCGTCGTGGACGATGAGCAGGGCATTCTCGAATCCCTCGGCATCCTGCTGCGCAACGCCGGATTCAACACCCATACGGCTCGCGGTGGGCGCGCGGGACTCGAGCAGCTTGCGGCGGTGCAGCCGGATATCGTGCTCACGGACGTCCGCATGCCGGACGTGGGTGGCGTGGAAATTCTCGCTGCGGCGCGCCAGCAGAACCCCGATACGCCCGTGATCCTCATGACCGCACAGGCCACCCTGCAGTCAGCCATGCAGGCGGTGAACGAGGGGGCATTCTACTATATACAGAAGCCATTCCGGAACGACGAGTTGCTCGCCATCCTCACGCGTGCGGCAGAAAACCGCGAGCTGCGCGTGGAGAACCGGACGCTCAAGCAGGAGATCAAGCGACGCGAAGGGCCGAGCGGCGCGCGTCCTGTCGGCAGCAGCCGGAGCTGGCTCGAGGTACTTCGACTGGCGGAAACGGTGGCGCCCACCGAGTCCACTGTGCTCATCCAGGGCGAGTCGGGCACGGGCAAGGAAGTCATCGCCCGATACATCCATGACCTGTCGGCCCGCTCGGAACGCAGCTTTGCGTCCATCAACTGCGGCGCGCTGCCGGAGAGCCTGCTCGAAAGTGAACTTTTCGGACACGTGAAGGGCTCGTTCACCGGCGCCATCAAGGACAAGAGTGGCCTGTTCACGGCGGCGGCCAAGGGCACGTTCTTCCTGGACGAAATCGGCGAGACGACCCCAGCCACCCAGGTAAAGCTGCTCCGTGTCCTCCAGCAGCGAGAAGTCATCCCCGTGGGTGGCACGGATCCCCAGCCCATCGACGTGCGCCTCATTGCGGCCACCAATCGCGAGCTGGAAGAGGAAATTCGCCGCGGTACCTTCCGCACCGACCTGTATTATCGGCTCAACGTCATCGCGCTGCATCTCCCCACGCTGCGTCAGCGCGCCGATGACATTCCGCTGCTTGCAGACTACTTCCTGGATCGCATTGCCGAGCTGCGAAAGGAGGAGCGCAAGGTGCTGTCGGCCGAAACGCTCGAGGTTCTTGTGGGGTACACGTGGCCCGGTAACGTGCGTGAACTGGAGAATGCCCTCGAACGTGCGGTGATCCTCACTCCCGGTGGCGAGATCGATCCCTCGTCACTGCCGGAGCGCGTCACGGCGCGCGTGAGCGAGCCGCTCGTGGCCGAGCGGGTGCCGTCGAACCCGACGCTCGAGGCGGTGGAGCGCGCGTACATCATGTGGGTGCTGCAGAGCGAAGGAGGCAACAAGAGCCGCGCGGCGGACGCACTGGGGATCGATCCTTCGACGCTCTACCGCAAGCTGTCGCGATACGGCGTCGAGACATGACTGTTGGTGCGATCGCTGCACCTTCGTCCCGTGTTCGAGCGTTACCGTGGGCTGTACCAGTCCTCGTGGCCGTGGTTGCCGTCCGCGCCGCCGGGTGGGCCGCGTCCACGTACCTCGTGGGCGTCTTCCACGACGACGGAGTCTACGCACTGCTGGCCCGCGCCATCGCGTCTGGAGACGGATTTCACTACACCCAGCTGCCGGGCGCACCGGC
>JACMOE010000139.1 GCA_014378185.1 Gemmatimonadaceae bacterium
CGGGGACAAAACGGCACCACAAACGGCACCGACCCCCTGAATCACAAAGATTCAGGGGGTCGTAAGTCTTTGTACCACAATGTTTTACCCCATCGGGACGACAGGATTCGAACCTGCGACCCCCTGAACCCCATTCAGGTGCGCTACCGGGCTGCGCTACGTCCCGTCACTGCACGGCCCCACCCGCAGACCGCCAGAACAGATCCAGAACATAACCTCGCCGCCTCCCACCTTCAATCGTCGCATCGGCAGCCGCGGCGCGACGCAGGCACCGGTCATTCGCCTCCGCGTCGCTACACCCTGCCAACTTTTCGCAGCTACGGCCCACTCCTGCCGCGGTGCCTCGTGCCCCACGGCGAGCACGCACCCCCGGATAGCGCGTGATCTGCACCTCGCACCGCGGCAGGCCAACGCCGTTACTCCCCCCTCCGTACGCCTAGGCACCGGACGCGCATCCACCACGCATCTCCCTTGCCCCCGCCCATCATGCGCCACGCTGCCAGCCTGTCCGTCTGCTCGCTCGCCACGGGCATCGCCCTCGTCCTCGCCCCCGCGTACGCCGTCACGCACCGCACCACACTCGGCGGCGACGGGGGATGGGATTACCTCACCGTCGATACCGTCGCACATCGCCTCTTCATCTCACGCGACAGCCACGTGCAGGTGGTGAACACCGACACCGATTCGCTCGTCGGTGACCTGCCGAATACCCCGGGCGTTCGCGGCATCGCCATCAATTCTGCCGCACACCGGGGCTTCACGAGCAATAGCCGCAATTCGACGGTGACGGTCTTCGACACGAAAACGCTGCTGCCACAGGCGCTGATCCGCCTTCCCGGCCGCAATCCGGACGCGATCATCTTCGATGCATTCTCCAGGCGCGTCTTCACCTTCAACGGCGGCTCGGCCAATGCGACCGCCATCGACGCCGACAGATTCGCCGTCGTCGGTACAATCGCCGTCGGAGGCAAGCCTGAGTATGCAACCTCCGACGGCCGTGGCACGATCTTCGTGAACATCGAGGACACGCATGAAATCGTCGCCTTCGATGCAAAAAAACTCATCGTGCAGAAGCGCTGGCTCCTCGCCGGCTGCGAGGATCCCACCGGACAGGCCATCGATCGCGCCCACCAGCGGCTGTTCGCGGTCTGCGGCAACAAGGTCATGGTGGTGATCAATTCGACCACGGGCGCACAGGTGGCCAGCGTGCCGATCGGCGAAGGCAGTGATGGTGTGATGTTCGACGATACCCGTCAGAACGTCATCAGCGCCAACGGTGATGGTACCATGACCGTGGTGCATGAAGATTCGCCCGACAGATACACCGTGTTGCAGACGCTGCCCACGATGTCGCGCGCGCGGACACTGACCATCGACCCGCGCACGCACAAGCTGTACACGGTGAGTGCGGAATTCGGCGCAACCCCCGTGCCGACGGCAGCCGCACCGCGCCCACCTGCTCCGATGGTGGCACGGACGTTCACGCTTCTGACCATCGCGACACCCTGATCACCGCACGCAGATCCTGATCAACGACGCGTCCGGCTGACTGCCACCGTCAGTCGGACGCGCGTACGTAGTCGCGACCGCGAATCGTGATCAGCAGCGACGGGATGACGAAAAGCGTGATCGGCGTGGAGAGTGCCAGACCACCGAGCACGGCCAGCGCGAGCGGCTTCTGCAACTCGCTGCCGGTGCCCAGCCCCAGCGCCAGCGGCAACAGCCCGAACAGCGTGCAGAGCGTGGTCATGAGAATCGGCCGCAGTCGCACACGCGCGGCCTCCCGCAGCGCCAGCTCGAGCGCGAGGCCCCGCGTACGCTGCACATGATCGGTGAAATCGAGCAGGATGATACCATTCTTCACGATCAGGCCGACCAGCAGGATGCCGCCCATGAAGCTGCTCACGTTGAGTGGTGTTCCCGTGAGATACAGCGCCATGATGGCTCCCACGAAGCTGAGCGGCGCGGCCAGCAGGACCACCAGCGGCTCCACGAAACTTCGGAACTGAATCACCATCACCGCCACCACACTCACCGCCGCCAGCGCCAGCACCAGCAGCAGCGCGCTGAAGGCTTGCTGCTGACTGGCATACTGTCCACCGATTTCAAGACGGATTCCGGCAGGCACGGGATGCTTTGCCATCACCGCACGCACATCGTGCATCACATCACCCAGCGCGCGCGTCCCGACATCCGCCGTGAGTCGTACCACCTGCTGCTGATTCTCGCGCAACAGTTCGGAGCGGGCATTGCGCGGCGTGAACGTGGCGACCGCACCGAGTGGCGTCGCGACGCGGCTTGCTCCCGTCACCAGCGGTAGCGCAGCCAGCGCCGCGGCATCGAAGCGCACCACGTCCGGTGCACGGACCCGCACACCGATCGCCCGATCGTCGAGCCGTAACTCGCCCGCCGATCCGCCCAGCAGCGCACCGCTCACGGAGTTGGCGACCTGCTCGGGCGACACCCCGAGACGCGCCGTTTCGGCCGCATCGACGGCCATCGACATCTCGGCCGCCGGTTCGGCATTGCCGTCGTAGAAGTCCTCCAGCCCGTCCACCGCCCCCATGTCGCTGGCCAGCACCTTGCCATACGTCTCGAGTGCCACGAGGTCTGCACCGAACAGCTTGATCTCGACAGGCTTCGACGCGCCGGCAAGATCGTTGATCACGTCCGACAGGATCTGCACGAATTCCACGCGCATGCGCGGCATCGTGGCGGCGATGGAGTCGCGCACGCGCCCGATCACGGCCTCGGTCGATGCCGCATGTGCTGCCCGCAACCGCACGATCATGTCGCCGCGATTGGGCTCGGTTGCGAACAGGCCGAGTTCCGCGCCGGTGCGACGTGCCGTCGCGCTGATTTCCGGTGTTCTGGCGAGCAGCTGCTCCACCCGATTGATCATCCGGTCGGTCTCGTCCAGTGCCGTCCCACCCGGCGTGAAGTAATCGAGCACGAAGGCACCTTCATCCATCTCCGGCAGGAACCCCGTTCCGGTGGCACGATACGCCACCACGCCGCCGGCCGTGAGCATCACCGCCACGCACGCCAGCACGACACGATGCCGAAGCACCTGGTCCAGTGCCCGGTCGTAGCGCCGCTCCATCGTTCCGGTCGCATGCTCTGCTGTCGCCGTGCTGAGCAAAAAGGCGGCGCAGAGGAGCGGAATCACGGTGAACGCGAGCACCAGCGACACGAGGACAGCGACCGTCAGCGTGAGCGACAGCGCGGCGAAGAACTGACCCACCACTCCTTCCAGCAGTCGCAGCGGCGCAAAGACGACGACCGTCGTGATCGTGGACGTGGTCACGGGCCAGAGCAATTCCTGCACGGCGTCGCGAATGGCCAGCGATCGTCCGTGCGTCGTGCCGAGATGCCGAACGATGTTTTCCGTCACCACCACTGCGTCGTCGATCACGAGACCGATGGCGATGGCTAGCGCACCAAGCGTCATGAGGTTGAAGGTCTGGCCCAGCAGCGACATGATCCAGATCGTGATCGCCAGCGTCAACGGAATCACGGAGGCGCTGATGGCCGTCACGCGCCAATCGCGCAGGAACGCCAGCAACACGACCACAGCCAGCGCTGCGCCGATAAGCATCGCGTCGCGTACCGACGCGACGGCATCACGCACGAGCACCGCCTGGTCATACACCGGCTCGAGCGTCACTCCGTTGGGCAGCGTTTTCCGGAACGCCTCGGCCAGCACGTCGATGCTGTCGGCCATGCGCAGGGTGTTGCCGCCCGGCTGGCGACGGATGCTGAGGAGCGCCGCCGGTCGTCCATCGCCAGCCACGAGCCGCGTGCGATCCTCACGCCCCACACTCACCGTCGCCACATCACGCACGCGCAGACCGCCGCCAATCGGAATGGCGCCCACGGCCTCCGCCGTTCGTGCCTCACCCGCCGTCACCACGAGATACTGCCGATAATCACGCGAGACGCGGCCCACCGCATTCACGCGCGTGGCCTGCCTGATCGACGCTGCGATGTCGTCGTATGTGCGCCCGAGCTGCGCCAGACGCGCAGGATCGGCCACCACTTCCAGTTCGCGCACCGCGCTCCCCTGTACATCCACGAGTGCCACGCCAGGTACCCGGGCGAACACCGGCTTGATCTGGAAGCGCGCGATGTCGTACAGTGTCCCGGCATCGCCGCCGACGAGGTTGTAGCTGATGATCGGGAACACCGAGGGCGTCAGCCGCTCCACCTGCACCTCGACATCGGACGGCAGATCGGTGCGGATGGCATTCACGCGCGCTTGCACGAGTTGCAACGCAACCTGCATGTCGACTGACGGCACGAAGCTGACATTGATCTCGCTCGCTCCGCGAATGGAACGCGACGTGACGCGCGTCACTCCGGGCACCACACTGACCGCCTCCTCGATGGGACGCGTCACGCTGAACACCTGCTGCCGTGCGCCAAGCGTGCTCCCCTGCGCGAGGATCGCCACGCGCGAGAATTCAAGCTCCGGATAGATGGAACTGGGCAGGCGCGTCGCCGCCCAGATGCCCGCCGCCGTGACGAGACTCACCGCCAGCATCACGAAGCGACGATGCACCGTCAGCACCCCGAACAGATCGCGATGCACTACCGGCGACGTCTGGCTCACGGTTTCGCCGCTTGGCGCAAAGGCGTCGTGCCAGCGCGGACCTTCTCGACGATATGCGTACCGTCGTCCACCTGATACGCGCCCTCGGTCACGACACGCTCCGCGGCGGCGAGTCCGGAGATGATCACTACACGTCCACCACGTCGAGCCCCCACGGCCACCGTGCGTGCGTGCGCACGATTCACGCTGTCCACCGTGAACACGCGAAACGCATCGCCGTCCGGCACCACCGCAGCCGCGGGTATCAGGATCGCCGCCGGACGGATCGCGAGTGCGATGGTGCCGGTGACCGACTCGCCGATGCGCAGCGCGCGTGCCACGATCGTCGGCGTCACCCGCACTGCCACGGTTCGTGTAATCGTATCGATCGCACCAGCAACGCTTGCCACGGTACCGCTGCCGATTGACTCCCCACCTTCCGCGCTGCCTGTCGCGAGGAGCACATCGGCGCCACGCGCGATCAGCGCTGCCTCGGCCGTGCTCACCACCAGCACGACCTCGGCATATCGTGAATCAGCCACCTCCACCAGCGACGATGTACCGTCCACGGTGGCACCGAGCGTTGCGCCAAGCCGCGTGACGATGCCGTCGAGTGGTGAGCGGAGAGTGGCGAGCGTGCGCAGCCGTCGTGCATTGGCCGCCGCTGCCGTGGCTTGTGCGAGGTCGGCGGTGGCGGCATCGAGATCCTTGCGCGGTGCGATGCCGGCTTCAACCAAACGCTGCGCTCGTTCGTGTGCGTGCGTGGTGCTCACGAGCACCGCAGCTGCTCCCTGCACAAGCGCATCGAAGGGCGCCGCATCGAGTTCCACCAGTTTCGCACCGGTACGGACCCGGTCACCCACCGCCACGCGAACCGCAGTCACGCGCGCCGGTCCCGGTGCGCCAAGCGCGGCGAAATGCCCGGGCCGCACCGCCACGGACCCGATCGCGTCAATGGATCCGGCGAAGGCTTCGGTGTGCACCGTCTCGACGGTCGCCGTGACGGTCGCGACCACATCGCGTTTCGCGGTGTCCGCCTCGCGCGCGCACGCGACCATTACCCCGGCACCGCACAGTGTCATGGCACGTCGCGCGCGTTCCTGCCAAGTCATGCTCATGGGTGATCCACTTCCGTCACGAGTCGTTGCGCGGCAATCGCGGTCCAGAGTGCCGCAAGATCATTGATGTACTGCAACTGGACATCGCGCGCATTGCGTCGTGCCTCGATCACTCCAGGCAATGGCACGGCACCCTCGCGATACGCAGTCATTGCCATTGCCGCGACACGCTCGGCGGTGGTCAGCAGGCGACTGTCACGCTCCACGCGCGACGATGCCGCGAGACGCTCTCGTTCCGCGCGTGCGATCTGTCGCTGTGACTCGAGACTCGTGAGCCGAAGCGCCGCGATGGCGCGCGCCCGTTCAACCTCGGCAATCTCCACTTGCGCACGGTTTCGACCCGGGAACGGAATTGGCAGGGCAACGCCCACCGTTGGCAGGAGATACGTCTGCGCGCCAGTCGGATCTCCCCTCTCGAATCCGGCGGTCAGGCTCGGCACACCGAAGCGCTGTCGTTTCTCGAGTACTACCTGCGCGTCGGCCGCCATCACCAGCGATTTCGCAGCGGCGACGCGCAACGGTGTGGGAACAGTGGTCAAGGCGCCACGATCCGCAGGCACAGCGAGCGAATCCACGAGCATCACGGTTATCGAGTCGGCGCGTTCACCGATCAATGTCTGCACATCAAGTAGTGCGCGCATTGCATCCAGCGAGTCGACGGCCGCGGTGTTCGCCTGCTGCCCAGCGGAGATGACGGCCAGCTGCACATCGAGTTCGCTGGCATCACCCGCATCGCGCCGTGCCTCGGCGATGTGCAGCAGGCTGTCGGCGTCGATGGCGGTACGCGTCGACAGACCGGCCCGTGCGGCGGCGGCCAGTGCGCGCGTGTACGCGGTGTCGATGTCGAAGGTGAGCGCCGCGCGGTTGAAGGCGAACTGGCGTCGCACCGATTGCTGCAGCGCACGGGCCACCGTCAGCCGACGACCACGCAGCACGGCACCGTCCAGCGGCAGTTCACCGATGACGTGGTATTGCGGCGACGCTTCGGTGAAACTCGCCTGCAGGGTCGGCAGGAAGCGCACAGCGGCGCCCCGAACTTCAGCCGCGGCACGCGCGGTATCCGCCGAGAGGAGCGCGGCGATGGGACTGCGCGCCAACCCGCCTGCGATTGCCTGCCGACGTGACAGCGGTCGCTGCGCGGGGGGGGCCGCGGGCGCGCCGCCCGCGAGCCGCCGAAGGAGGCGTTGGGGTCGGGGAAGCGA
>JACMOE010000140.1 GCA_014378185.1 Gemmatimonadaceae bacterium
GACCTGCGCATGCCCAGGACAGAAGCAGGTCCTTCGCTGCGCTCACGACTGGCGTACTCTGCCTGCTGGCGGTTGCATGCTCGAAGCCGGCGCCCAGGGCCGGCGCGGGTGGAGACACGTCCGGCGCGATGGTCGCGAGTGACACCAGCCCGCGCGCGCGCGACGTGGTGCTCAGCACCGCGCAGGCATCCCGGATTCGCGTGTCGACCGTGGACGTTTCCGCGTTTCGGCCGGCGATCCAGACCACGGGAACGGTCGCTTTCAACGGCGATCGGTCCACGCTGGTCCTGGCACCGGTCTCAGGTCCCATCACGAAGATTCTCGTGACCCCGGGTACGATGGTGCGGAAGGGACAGCGGCTGGCACTGGTGACCTCCCCGGATTTCGCGACGGCCACGGCCGCGTATCGCAAGGCGCAGTCGGCCTATCGCAACTTGCAGCGTATTGCGGACCTGGATGAGCAACTGTTCAAGAACGACGCGATTCCGCGGCGCGAGATGGAGCAGGCGCAGACGGACGCCGGCAACGCGCTCGCCGATCGTGACGCGGCCATCGAGCAGATGCGATCGCTCGGTGTGGATGAAGCGAGCCTCGCGTCCGTGCGCGAGAACCGCATGACGTCGGCACTGCAGGCGGTGATCCGCGCGCCCATTGACGGCACGGTGGTGGAAAAGCTGGTCAATCCCGGCCAGCTCATTCAAGCGGGCAGCACGCCGTGCTTCACCATCGCCGACCTGTCCACCGTGTGGGTGATGGCCAACGTGTTCGAGTCGGACCTTGCCGGCGTTGCCGCCGGGCAGCAGGCAACGATTACCACGGCCGCGCAGCCCACGCCGATCACCGGGCAAGTGTCGTACGTCGGGTCGCTCGTCGATCCGTCGTCGAAGGCAACCGCGGTGCGCGTGCTCGCGCCGAACCCGCGCGACATCCTCAAGCGCGACATGCTTGTGAATGTATCGATCCGCGCGAGCCAGGCGCGCAACGGCATCCTGATCCCCGCCTCCGCTGTATTGCGCGACGACCAGAATCTTCCCTTCGTGTATCTCGCCGTGCCGAACAACCGGTTTGCGCGCCGAGGCATCACCATTGGCGCTCGGGTGGGCGACGCGTACGAAGTGAAGGCCGGGCTCGTGCCGAGGGATCGCATCGTGGTGGACGGTTCGCTGTTTCTCCAGTTCGCAGGCAATCAGTGAGTCGCCACCCCGACGATCCGAGGCCGGCGGAGCCGGACGCGCCACCGCACGTGCATTCGGACATCGTTGCGGAGGAGTTCGAGGCGCACTCCGCACCATCGGTGGTGCATCGGATCGTCCGCGCTTCGCTGCGGCAGCCGCTGCTGGTGCTGCTGGTGACGCTCAGCCTTGTCGCCTTGGGGGTGTTTTCGCTGATGCGCCTGCCGGTGGACGCGTATCCCGACATCTCGCCGCCAATGGTGGAGATCGTGACGCAGTGGCCGGGACATGCGGCAGAAGAGGTGGAGCGGCTGATCACGGTGCCGGTGGAGAACGGCATGAGTGGATTGCCGAAGCTGAGGGTGGTGCGCTCGATGTCGTTGTACGGACTCTCCGATGTGCGCCTCACCTTCGAGGATGGCACCGACAGTTACTTCGCGCGGCAGCAGGCGTTCCAGCGCATCGCGGACATCTCGGTGCCGAGTGGCGTGACGCCGGGCGTGACGCCGATGACGTCGCCATCCGGGCTGGTCTACAGGTACGTGCTCGAGAGCCCGGATCGGACCGCGATGGAGCTCAAGGTGCTTCAGGACTGGGTGCTGGCGAAGCAGTACCGAAGCGTGCCAGGGGTCGCGGACCTGTCGTCACTGGGCGGTGAGACGATGGAGTATCACGTGCTCCTCGATCCCGTGAAGCTGGCGGGGGCGGGATTGTCCGCCGGCGACGTGAGCACGTCGCTGGGCAACAACAATTCCAACGCGGGCGGCGGATTCTACTCCGAGGGCGGCCAGTTCTACTATGTGCGCGGGTTGGGCCGCATCAGCAC
>JACMOE010000141.1 GCA_014378185.1 Gemmatimonadaceae bacterium
GTGACGCGAACAACGTTGTTGAGCGGCTGCTGCGCCTGGAGCGTAACGCCGCCGGTCTGCGTGTGAAAGCGCAGGCGGCAGCTCGCATCACTGGCACCGAAGCGCTCGCGCATGAGGTGCGCGTACATGCGTCGTGCGGCGCGGAACTTCGCGACCTCCTCGAACAGGTCGTTGTGGGCGGCGAAGAAAAAGGAGAGCCGCGGGGCAAAGTCATCGATGGCCAATCCCGCGTCGAGGGCACCGCGCACGTACTCCATGGCGTTGGCGAACGTGAACGCCAACTCCTGTACGGCGGTGGCCCCCGCCTCGCGGATATGGTAGCCCGAAATCGAGATTGGATTCCAGCTGGGCACGTCGGAGGCGCAGAAGCGGAAGAGATCGGTGATGAGCGCGAGTGACGGGATGGGCGGATAGATGTACGTGCCGCGTGCGATGTACTCCTTCAGGCTGTCGTTCTGGATGGTGCCACTGAGCGCCGCGCGCGCGATGCCGCGTTCCTCCGCGACCACGACGTACATGGCGAGCAGCGGGGCGGCTGGTGCGTTGATGGTCATGCTGGTGGACACCGTGTCGAGCGGGATGTCGTCGAGCAACACGTGCATGTCCTCCACCGTGTCGATCGCGACGCCCACGCGGCCCACCTCGCCCAGCGCGCGCGGCGAATCGGAGTCGATGCCCATTTGCGTGGGCAGGTCGAATGCCACCGAGAGACCCGTTTGTCCCTTCTGCAGCAGCAGCTGGAAGCGCGCGTTGGTCTGCTGCGCGGTGCCGAAGCCGGCGTACTGCCGCATGGTCCACAGCCGCCCGCGGTACATGCTGGGCTGCACGCCGCGCGTGTACGGGAAGCGACCAGGGTCGCCGAGGTCGCGCTCGTAGTCGAGCGCCTCGGGACGGTAGACGGGAGCTATGGGGATTCCGGAGGGGCTTTGGGCGTCGTCAGCCATGCGTCAAAACTAATGCGTCAGTCAGTCGGACGGTCGGACCTGCATCGCGCCTACGGCGCTCGCTCCTTTGACAGATTGTCGGACCGAGAGACTCTCGCGGCGTGACGCGCGAACGTCTGCGTTGCCAGGACGACATCACGCGTGCTGCCGATGAACAGTGGCACGCGCTGGTGGAGGTCGGTGGGCGCGATGTCGAGTACGCGCTGGATGCCGTCACTGGCGGCGCCGCCCGCCTGCTCGCAGATGAACGCGAGCGGATTCGCCTCGTAGAGCAGCCGCAGCTTGCCGCCGGGCGCCTGCGTGTTGGCGGGATAGCAGAAGACACCGCCGCCGAGCAGGTTGCGGTGAAAGTCCGCGACGAGCGAGCCCACGTAGCGCACGCTCAGCGGCGCTCGTCCACCTTCGAGGCCACGGTACATTCGCATGAGTTGCCGGGTTCCCTCATCCCAGTACGTCTCATAGGAGTCGTTCACCGAGAGATAGCGTCCGTCGTCCGGAATGCGGATGTTGGGGTGCGACAGCAGGAATTCGCCGATGGAGGGATCGAGCGTGAACCCGTGCACGCCGGTGCCGGTGGTGTAGACGAGCATCGTGCTGGAGCCATAGATCACGTAGCCAGACGCGACCTGGCGGCGGCCCGGCTGCAGCATGTCCTCCATCACGCCCTGCCGCCCGCGGGTGATTTTCTGCACCACGCTGAAGATGGTGCCCACCGGCACGTTCACGTCGATGTTGGAGGAGCCGTCGAGCGGGTCGAACA
>JACMOE010000142.1 GCA_014378185.1 Gemmatimonadaceae bacterium
CGAGCACGGCAATGGTGCGCGCGAGCGCGGCGTCGAGCAGCGCGCGCGACTTTCGGGACGACACCGCGGCCGCATCCTCAGTAAAGGATGCGGCCGCAGCGTCGTCCCGAAAGTCGCGCGCACTGCTTGACGCCGCGCTCGCGCGAACCATTGCCGTGCTCGCACACGACCTGCGCAACTCGCTCGGCGTCGTGGCGATGCAGGTCGAGGCCATCTCGGTGCGCGCCGATGCGGTCGTCCCGGATCTGCCCGCCATCCGCGGTCACGCGAACGTCGCGTCCGATCACATCGAGAGCCTGGCGGACATGACCAATGCCCTCATCTCGTTCGCGAGAGGAAGCACATCGTCCGACCTCGCCATGATCGTGGCCGAGGCGGCCGCCATCGTGCCGTTGCGTCCCGTGTCCGTATCGAAGCCACCGTTGGCTGCCGTCGGGCTGGGTCCGCTGGTCACGCGGGCCGTGGCGCTGGAGGTGCTGATATTGGCGCTCACGACGCCATATGCTCCGGTGTTCGCCATTTCCAGTGGTCCGTCCGGATCGTTGCTGGATGTGCACGCCGGCCAGCCGTTGGTACCGGACGCCGCTGTGGAATGGGTTGTGCAGTTTGAAAGTCTGGGAGGACTTATCACGCCGACGGAGGATGGCATCCGTCTTCAATTTCCCCCGCTCGCCTGAACCACGATACTGCCAATGGCCAACGCCACCATCCTGATCGCCGACGACGAACCAGCTGTCACGACACCTCTCGAAGCCGTATTGTCTGCCGATGGATACACCATCGTCGTGGTCAGCGACGGCACGGCCGCACTCGAGCGACTCGAGCAGGATGACATCGCGCTCGTGCTGACCGACCTCAAGATGCCAGGGCTGGATGGCATGCAGCTGCTCGAGGCGATCCGCAGTCGAGAACTGCTCGCCGAGTGCATCATCATCACCGGCGAGGCCTCCGTAGACACCGCGGTCGAGGCCATGCGTCACGGCGCGTACGACTACATCGAGAAGCCGCTCACAAAGCAGAAGCTCACGCGGTTGAAGGCGCTCATCTCCAAGGCGATCGACAAGGAATCCACGCGGCGCAAGAATCGTGAACTGTCGTCGCGCCTGGAAGGGCTGACGAGCTTCGGTGAACTCATCGGCCAATCGGAGCCGATGCGCGAGGTGTATGGCCTGATCGAGGCTGTCGCGCCCACCAACGCCAGTGTTCTCGTGCTGGGCGAGAGCGGCACCGGCAAGGAACTCGTCGCGCGCGCAGTTCACCAGAAGAGCGATCGCGCCAAGGGACCGTTCTACGCGTTGAATTGCGCGGCGCTGCCCAAGGAAATTCTCGAGAATGAACTCTTCGGCCATGAGAAGGGCGCGTTCACCGGTTCCGTGAACGAGAAGCAGGGTGCGTTCGAGAATGCGAGCGGTGGGACGCTGTTCCTGGACGAGCTGGCAGAAATGGCACCGGACATCCAGGTGAAGCTGCTCCGCGCCATCGAGACGCGATCCATTCGGCGACTTGGC
>JACMOE010000143.1 GCA_014378185.1 Gemmatimonadaceae bacterium
CTCGGCCTTGGAGAAATGACGGTCGCGCGTGGTGCCGGCGATGTCGCTCACGACCAGGCGCTCCTCGCCGAGCAGCCGGTTCACAAACGAGGACTTGCCCACCTTCGGGCGTCCCACCACCGCGACGCGCAGCGCATCCTCATCCTCGGGAACCGACTCGGGCAGCCGCTCGATCACCGCGTCCAGCAGGTCGCCGGAGTTCTTGCCGTTCTGCGCGGACACGGGGAACGGGTCGCCCGCACCCAGCTTGTAGAAGTCGTAGAAATCTGTGCGGCTTGGATCGTCCACCTTGTTCGCCACCAGCATCCACGGCTTGCCTGTGGTCCGGATCATCTCGGCAATACGATGGTCGCTCGGGTGCAACCCGACGTTCGCGTCCACCACGAAGAGCATCATGTCCGCCTCCTCGACCGCGGTCGCCACCTGCTGGCGAATTTCCTTGTCCATCGGGGCGTTGGGGTCGTCCGACAGCCCGCCAGTGTCCACGAGCCAGAAGGCGCGGCCGTTCCACTCGGCCTTGGAGAAATGACGGTCGCGCGTGGTGCCGGCTTCCTCGGAGACGATGGCCTCCTCGTCGCCGATGATGCGGTTGAACAGCGCGCTCTTGCCCACGTTGGGGCGCCCGATGATGGCGACGACGGGGACGCTCATGCGGCGCGCCTCCCGGTGAGGCTGGGCTCGCCCTCGAGCTTGAGGACGTCAATGAAATCGTAGGAAGGATATACCGGCATTGGAAGCGTCTCACGGAGTGCGATGAAGCGCTCTTCGTCGAGGAAGAGTCCATCGTCATTGATCGTCTCGGCTGGAATGAGCGCGAGATCGAGGTCCCCCCGGTCAGCGAGAGCACGACGGATGTCGGCGCCCACCAGAAGACCGGCGGTGGTGGTGGTGGGTCCGAACAGCGAGTTCTCCATCACGATGAGGGAGAACTGCGCGCCCGTGCGTTCCGCGATTGCGTCGAGGAGCTCGGGCATGAGCGGCGCCATGGAGACGCCGGTGACGATACCGATTTTCCGGCCGTCCAGACGTGGCAGCTCGGCGAGCCCCGCGTAGACACGTTGCCGCAGCGACGTGACGGCGCCCACGCCGTTCTCGATCTGCGAGAAGTCGCCATAGTGCTCGGCGTCGGGCAGCGGCCGACCTGCCAGGAGGTAGAGCTCGTCGGAGCCGTACACCCAGCGATCGCCGCGATCGGCGAGGGCGCGCGCCTCCCATCGCTCGACGGCTTCGAGGATGCGCCCCGAGTTCTCCGGGTCCATCGGCTTGCCGTCGTACAGATGCGAGAACTGCGTGACACCCACGGGCACCAGCGCGACGCTGAGCACGGCGTCGCCCAGGTTCCAGAGGTCCGTCAATGACTGCTCCAGCACGTCGCCGTCGTTGAGATTCGGCACGATGACCATCTGGCCGTGGAACTGGATGCCGCCCTCGGCGAGCCGCGTGAGCTGATCGACGATGTTCGGGACGCGCGGGTTGTTGAGCAGCACCTTGCGCGCTTCCCAGGGTGTGGCATGCACCGACACGTAGAGGGGCGACAGGCGGTATTCGAGAATCCGCTGGATGTCGCGCTCCTTGACGTTGGAGAGCGTGGCGAAATTGCCGTAGGCGAACGAGAGCCGGTAGTCGTCGTCGCGCACGTACAACGACTTGCGAAGACCCTTGGGAAGCCCCTCGATGAAGCAGAACTCGCACCGGTTGGCGCACCGGCGAATGGTGGGCGGCGCCAACTCCACGCCCAGCCCTTCACCTTCTGGCCGCTCCACCTCGTAGATGACCGCTTCCCCATCCGGCAGGCGCGCCTCGATGATGAGCTCCTCGTCGGCGGTCAGGAACTCCCAGTCGAGGAAGTCGGCCAACTCGCGGCCGTTCACCGTCAGCAGCTCCGTGCCGACGACCACTCCCATCTCCTCGCAAATGCTGCCCGGGAGCACTCGACTGACGCGAACCATTGGCTACCTACCCTCTACCCGAAGCGACGGGGGAAGACCACAGCATGTGGTGCTTCCCCCTCCTTGCAACCCACGGAACGGCGTGACGCCGGCCCCTCATGCAAGATAGGAGCTCCAGGCACGGAAATCAAGCAGAATCCACTACTTCCGCGCTCGCGCCTTGTGCGTTTCATGCGGGTACTGGGCAAGAAAAAGCGCCCGCCGACGGGCGGGCGCCTTTCCCTGATCAACTCGCGTTCAATCCACGATCTTGTAGCGGTACGCCACGACGCTGGGCGCATTGATCGTGAGCTTGAAGCGTGCCTTCTGGCCGGGCGAAAGCGGCTCCGTGGTCACCGATTCCGTTCCCACCACCTGGCCTGCCTTGTCGATGGCGCTGAACGAAAGCGTGATCGGCTTGGGCGGGAATGTCTTGGCCGCGGGCTTGGACGCGGCGGCAGCCTTGCCCTTGGCGCCCTTCGCCGGTCTGGCGACTGGCTCGGCGCTGTTCGCTTCGATCTTGTCGCGGCGGTCCAGGATACTGCCGCCGATGGTCACGGCCTTGTCGTTCGGCGAAAACTCGGTAAAGCTGACCTCGACAGGCAGTTTGTTGCCGCGATTGAACCACGTCACGGTGCTGTCGTTGTACGCCGCGGCTACCGCCGCCTTCTTGGCGACCTGTGCCGCTTTGCCCATCGCGAGGTATGCACGAGCGGCCAGGTTGAAGTTCTCCGGATTGCCAGGATCCACTGCCACCAGCCGCTCGACCATGGGGCCTACCTTGTCATTCTGCTCCGTGGTCAGGTACGTGACCGCCACGTTGAACAGGGCGTCGCGGCTGTACGGATTCTGCATCAGGGTGGCTTCGAACAGCTTGCCCGCTTCGACGGACTTGTTCGCGCGCGCCGCATTCACGGCCGAGTTGAGCAGATCCGTGTATTCGTACGCCGCCGGATTGGCGATCATCGGCTCCCACGTCTTGATTGCCGACGCCGTGTCACCCGCGAGCATGTAGGCCGTCTGTAGCTGCTGACGGCCGCCCGTGAGGTACTGGCCACGGGTGCCCGGTACGGCAATGAGCTGCGCGTAGATGTCCGCTGCCTTGCGGGCCGCCGTCACACGCTCCGCCCCGCTCGCGGCGTTGGCGGCATCGATGTACGCACTGCCGACATTGGCCAGCATCTGCCGGCGTACGTCGCGGTAGCTCGTATCCTTGTTGGCCGCTTCTGCCGCAAGCGTCCAGTATTCAATTGCTCGCGCCGTGTTGCCGCGCTTGGACGCCACGCCGCCGATGATCATGTTGCCATACGGGGACGGCGCATACAGTCGGTTCGCCTGCATCGCGTAGTACTCGGCGGAATCCAGCTTGTCCGCATTCAACGACGTGATCGCCCCGTTGACGACGTCCAGGTAGAACTTCTGACCCGCACGCCAGTAGGCCGTGTAGTCGGCACAGATGGGCTTGGCCACCTCGACGATCTTGAAGAGGGAATCGATCGTCAGGGGGATGTCGAGCGTGCCGGACGGATTATTCACGAATCCCACGGCCCCGCGCGTCGGACGCAGCCCGATGCCGGGCTGGTTGCCCCAGAGGCTGATCGCCTCTCCCAGGACATACGCGTTCACGATCGCGTTGTCCGACTTGTCCGTGGTCTCCAGCAACTTGACCGCGTTCTTCAGGTTGGTGGCCGCGACGGCGGGCGACGCCGCCTCGCGGGCGAGATTCACGCTGAGCGTAGCGCGCGCCGCATTGCCGGTGGCGTTCCCACCGATATCGCATGCCGGCTTGGCCGGGGCGGCTTGCCCACCGGCAACGGACGACACGGCCAGCATCGCAACGGCTGCGAAGTACTTCGTAGCGAACAGAGCCATCAGAAATCTCCTGGGAAAATCGAGCGACAGTCGGCGTCGACGTGGGCGATCTGCTGGGTACCCCAGCGGATTCACCGCCGTTCCGCCGCTCCGAGTGCAAGTTGATAAATATCGACGGGCAGGCGCCCGGTCGCTAGAGCAATTCGATGAACGTCGTCGAACTCGGGCTTCGCTCGCGTGGTGCCCCCGGGCAGTTCCACCACCTTCACCCGCACCACGTGCCCGAGCACTTCGACGGTGGCTTCCGTGCGTGGCAAGGCGCGACGGCTCACATCGCTCCGGCGTACCCCAATGGACGATGTTTCGGTGAGCAACAATTGCTCGAAGCGCTCAGCGTCGGCTCGCTGGCACAGCACCTCGAGACGCGTACCCGCCCGGCCCTTCTTCATCGTCGTGGCGAGCATCACCACGTCGAGTGCACCATCCGTCCTGGCCCGATCGGCAACGGCCGCCAGGGACTCGGGTGACATGTCATCCACGTCGCAGGCCAGCAGCGTGAGCTGGTCGCGGCCGGTTTCCGAGGGCTGGTCGGCGACATCAGCCAGAATGATTCGCAGGGCGTTTGCACGACCCTTGAAGTCCTTCGTTCCCGCCCCAAAGCCGCTGCGCACCGGCGTGTAAGCCGCTGGCGGCGGCCCCGCCGAGAGAATGCGAACGAGCGCCGCGCCGGTGGGAGTGACCAGCTCTCCCGACCCCTCGGGCCCCGGGCTCGTCAGGTGCCCCTCGAGAAGCTTCAGGGTGGCGGGTGCGGGAACCGGCAGCACGCCGTGGGCGGCCTGCACCGTGCCATCCCCCGTTCTCAGCACGCCGCATCGCACCTCCTGCACGCCGAGCTCCGACAGTCCCCAGATGGCGCCGACTATGTCGAGGATTGCATCAACGGCTCCCACCTCGTGGAGATGCACCTTCTCCGGCGGCTTGCCATGGATCTCGCCTTCGGCCACGGCAATCGCCCAGAACGCGGCGTCGGCCTTCTCACGGACGTGATCCGGAGCTCCCGACGCGGCCACGAGGGCGCGGATCTGGTGTATGTGACGCCCATGGGGCTGCGGCGGAATCCCGAAATCCACCTTCCAGCAGACCAGCTCTCCCCGCACGACTTCGCGGATGTCCACGGTGATGCCGTCGAGCCCAAGGCGATTGGGCAACGCGCGCAGCCATTCCGGATCGAGACCGACAGCGATGAGCGCGCCGAGGGTCATGTCGCCGGAAATGCCGCTGAATGGGTCGAGGATGGCAATTCGCATCAGAACCTGTACGATGCCCCGCTGCCCGTGTTGAACACCAGCACTTCAGCGTCAGCCGGAATTCGCCCCTGCAACACGAGCAGGTCCAGGACGCCGAGCGCCGCACCGCCCTCGGGAGCCGTGTCGATGCCGGACGCGCGGCTGAGTCGCAACGTATCTGCCCGAATCGTCTCTTCGCTCACCGACGCCGCGTCCCCGTTGCTCTCGTACAGCGCCTTGAGGATGAGACGGTCGCCCAGCGGACCGGGCACACGCAGTCCGCTTGCGTGCGTCTCGGGACTTTCCCACGGCACGGCACGATCGGCCTTCGCCTCGAACGCGCGCACCATGGGCGCGCAGCCGTCGGCCTGCGCCACCACCATCCTGGGAAATTCAACATCGCGTGCGAGCCAGCCACCGTCGCGCATCTCCGCGAACACCTTCCACATGCCGATCAACCCCGTGCCGCCACCCGTGGGATAGATGACGTGCGTTGGCAGCGTCCAGCCAAGCTGCTCGGCAAGCTCGATCCCCATCGTCTTCTTGCCTTCGATGCGATACGGTTCGCGCAGCGTGGACATGTCGAAGTAGCCGTGTTCGGCCGCAAATGCTCGCGACTGCTTGCCGGCGTCGCCGATGTGGCCATCGACCAGCTGGAGGTCGGCGCCGAGTGCCTGAATGGTGGCGAGAATTGGTGGTGGCGTACTACGCGGTGCATAGACGCGCAAAGGAAGGCCGGCAGCTGCCGCATAAGCGGCAAGCGCCGCACCGGCGTTGCCCGCTGTGGGCACCACGAGTCCCGGCACACCGAGCGCCGCGGCACGCGTCACGGCCGCGCTCATGCCGCGCGCCTTGAACGACGCAGTGGGATTCAGTGCTTCGTCCTTGACCCAGAGCCGGGCGATGCCGATGGACTTTGCCAGCTCGGGCAGCTCCTGCATGGGAGTCGTGCCTTCTCCGAGCGACACGGGTGTCTCACCATCCGCTAGCGGCAGCACTGGAGCGTAACGCCACATGTCCCACCGCGGCAGGATCGCCTCGCGACCAGGCCATGGTGAATCGTACCGCACGAGCAGGGGCTGTCCGCAGACGGGACAAACGGAAGCGAGCGTGTTGCCGCCCTGCGTGTGATCGCACGCGGAACAATCGAGATGCCAGGAGCTCACGGTGTCGTCGTGTCGTGGGTGAGTGGGTCTGCCGTATCCGCGCCGGCAGGCGCTGCGTCGCTCGAGGGAGGCGCGGTGACTTGCGCTGGAATACCTGGTGCAAGGGCGTCGGTTGCGCGGAGCCCATCGAGTATGCGTTGGGCGCTCTTGAGCGAGAATCCGGGAACCGCGGCAAGTTGCTCAGGCGTGGCATCGCGAATTGCCTGTACGCTGCCAAAGGTGGTGAGGAGCAACCGGCGCTTGTTGTCGCCGATTCCTGGAATGCGGAGCAGTTCCGACGTGATAGTGCGCGCGGTGCGGCGCTTGCGCTGGAACGAGACCGCGAAGCGGTGCGCCTCGTCGCGCGCCTGTTGCAGCATTCGCAGCGCCGGCGAGCGACGCGGCAGGCGGAGAGACTCGCTCTTGCCGAGCAGGAAGATTTCTTCCTCGCGCTTGGCAAGGCTCACGATGGGCAGGGCCGCCAGGCCGAGTGTCGTCATTGCCTCGGCCGCGGCGTTGAGCTGGCCCTTGCCGCCGTCGATGAGCACGAGATCCGGCAGCGGGCGCTCGTCGTCGAGGCGACGCTTGAAGTAGCGGCCGACCACCTCGTTCATCGACGCGAAGTCATCGATACCCTCGACGGTCTTCACCTTGAACTTTCGATATTCGGCGCGATACGGCCTGCCGTTCTGGAACCACACGCAAGAGGCGACGGTATCGGTGCCCTGCGCGTGGGAAATGTCGAAGCAGACGAACGAGCGCGGAACGCGCTGCAGCCCGAGCTGCCGTTGGAGCTCGTACACCGGATCGCCAGCGCGCTCCTCCGTCGGATCGTCGCCGGTGAGGCGGGCTTCCTCCAGCAGGTGACGCGCATTTTGTTGTGCGTGTTCGATGAGCTCGCGGCGCGAACCGCGCTGCGGCACGTGGATCGTCGTGCGCTCGAGCGATTGCTCCACGACGTCGCGATCGCAGACGTCGAACGGCAGCAGCAGTTCCTGTGCGCGCTCGTTCAGCAGTCGATATGGGCCGGCCAGGTATGTCTCCAGCACGTCGGCATCGGTCTCGTCTTCGGTATTGGTGACGAACTGGTGATCGCGCCCCAGCAACTTCCCGCCGCGGATGCGCATGAGGGCGATCACGGCGTCGTCGCCATCGCGCGCGTAGCCGATGACATCGCGATCGCCACCTTCCACCTCCATCACCACCGCCGGCTCCTCCATCGTCTCCAGGTGGGTGAGCACGTCGCGCAGGCTGGCGGCCCGCTCGAAGTCGAGCGACTCGGCCGCGAGCGCCATCCGCTGCTTGATCTTGCGAACGACCTCCTCCGGTTTGCCCGCGAGGAAGTCCAGTACTTCGTCGATCATCGCCGCGTACTCGCCCTGCGTCTGCGCCAGGATGCACGGCGCCTTGCAGCGGCCGATGTGGTAGTCGAGGCACGGCCGCTCGGGCATCTGCGCCGGCATGTCGTAGTTGCACGACCGCACGGTGAAGAGGCGCTTGACCACGTCCAGCGAACGACGCATGGCGCCGACGTCGGTGTACGGGCCGAAGTACCGCGCCCCGTCGTTCTGGAGCCGCCGCGTGACCCAGACGCGCGGAAACGGCTCCTGCACCGTCACCTTGATGTACGGATACGACTTGTCGTCCTTGAGCGAGATGTTGTACCGGGGCCGGTACTCCTTGATCAGGTTCGCCTCGAGGATCAGGGCATGGGCCTCGCTCGGCACGACGATGGTATCCAGCGCGCGCGCCTGCTGCATCAGTGCGCGGGTCTTGACGCTCTCGCGATGATCGCTCGCCACGTAGCTTCGCACGCGCGAGCGCAGTCGCTTCGCCTTGCCCACATACAGCACGACTCCGTCCGTGTCGCGCCAGAGGTACACACCGGGCGACTCGGGCAGATGCGGGACCTTGTCGAGTATCGCGTCCGGGATCATGACGGATAATACCCCAGCGAGCGGCGACTCGTTCGCGCTAGCGGCGCAGCACCTTGGCGACGATCCCGCGGGCTTCCGGCACGCCGAGCGCGAGCGTCACGAGGCCGTAAGCGAGCGAGAACGCCGCGAGCACGGCGAACCCGCGCACCATGTGTCCGCCGGAAGCGAGCAGCAGGCCTGTTCCCCACCCGACGACCGCCGCGGCGAGCCCCGCCCCCCACAGCGTCGCCAGCGTACGGGGCGGCAGCCGCGTGGGGCCGATGCGCGCCGTGATCGCGCGGCGCAGCAGCCAGTACTCCACCCATCCCGCGATTCCCGCTGACGCGGTGAGGCCAGCCGCGCCCCACCACGCCGGCAGACCAAGGAGGCGGGGCAGCGGGAAGGCGAAGAGATAGCCGAGCAGGCCGGTGAGCGCGACGCGAACGATCGCGAAGCGCAGCGGCGTACGAGTGTCCTTGAGCGCGTAGAAGCTCGTGGAGTACAGGCGGCCGAGCGCACTCGCCAGTAGTCCTACCCCGGGGCCGGCAAGAATCGCCCACGTGCGCATGCTGTCCACGCTGGTGAACTTGCCGTGGCGAAGGAGGACGTCCGTGATGGACTGCCCAACGACGAGGAAGGCGATGGCTGACGGCACCACGAAGTAGGCGACGCGCGGCAGCGCGGCATTGAGCCGCTGCTGCAGCTTTCTGAATGCCTCGGCCTGATCGCTCGTGCCGCTCTCGCGCGCCATCTCCGGCAGCTCGGCCGCCGACACCGCCATGCCGAACAGGCTGATCGGCAGGATGTAGATCGTGGAGGCGTTCTGCAGCAGGGTGACGACGCCGTCGGCGGCGATGTAGCTGGCGAGGCGCATATCGATGATGGTGCTGAGCTGCACCACGCCGCGCGCCACGAACGCCGGCACGAAGTTGACGACGATCTCACGCACCGGCGGGAATGACAGATCGAGGTGCGGCCTGAAGTGCGTGAGCAGCCCGAACACCGTCGGCAACTGCACTCCCATCTGCAGCACCGCGCCGATCACCGACGCCCACGCGAGCACGACGGCGAGGTCTACCTCCCCGCGCCGGCCGCCATACACCACCAACGCCAGCAGCATCGCGAGGTTCCAGAACACCGGCGCGACGTAGCTGAGGAAGAAGCGGCGGTGGCTGTTGAGTATCCCCAGGCACCACGCGCTGAGCACGAACACGCCGGCGCCGGGAAACAGGATGCGCGTGAGGCGTATCGCCAGCTCGCGCTTCTCCCCGGTGAAGCCTCCGACGAACAGCTCCACCACATACGGCGCACCGAGGATGCCCAGGACGACGATGATCGACGTCACGAGCGCGAGCAGCGCCGCGATCGCGCCGGCAATGCGATCTGCCGTTTCATCCGTCTCGCGCTCCAGCGAGCGCGCATATACGGGAATGAACGAGGCCGAGAGCGCTCCTTCGCCGAACAGGTTCTGCAGGAAGTTCGTGAGGCGGAATGCGCCGTTGAACGCGTCGGACACGATGCCCGCGCCCAGGTACCGCGCGATCAGGCTCTGGCGCACGAGTCCGAGCAGACGCGAGATCAGGATGCCGGCGCCGATGAGTCCAGAACTACGGGTCGAGCTGCGCGGCGCCGGCGGCCCGGGTGGCGCGTCGGCCCGAGGGGGGGCGACGGGAGCCGGTGGGGCAATGCCGGCGGCGATCTCGTCGGGGGTACCTGTCAC
>JACMOE010000144.1 GCA_014378185.1 Gemmatimonadaceae bacterium
ATTCAGATGGTGAGTTTGACGGAACATGGCAGGACTGTCATCACGGGTGCGCTGCCGGCCCACGTGGCGCGCATTGCAGCGGCGCTGACCGTCCTTTCCAACGATGAACAGCTGGTGCTCGGCAGGATCTGCAGGAAGCTCGGCATCGCGCTTGCCCCTGCATAGAGAATGGATAGGGCCGGAATGCCGGTTTCTGTATTTCGATATCGCAATATTCAATGACGGAGAGTATAGAATGCGTACAAACATTATCGACCCACCCACAACGCGCATAGACGCTGCCGCGATGGCCGCCGACCACCGGCGATCCATCCGCCAGTACGAGTCCACCCCCATTCCGCAGGCGGACCTGACGGAACTGCTTCGCCTTGCCGCGCGAGCACCCTCGGCTTTCAATGCCCAGCCGTGGCGATTCGTCGTCGTCCAGGATCCCGCGCTCAAGGCAGCACTTTCCGCCGCGGCGTATGGCCAGCAGCAGATTCTTCGCGCCCCAGCCACGATCGTGCTCTACAGCGACATGGTCGACGCCCTCGACCGCATGCCGGACTCCATGCATCCCGACATGCCGCAGGACAAGCGCGATGCCGGGGTCGAAAGCTTCCGCGCGACCTTCGCCAACCAGTCAGAGGCCGAGCGCGAAACATGGGGCCAGGCGCAGGCGAACATCGCACTCGGCTACCTGCTGCTGCTTGCCGAGTCGAAAGGATACGCGACCTCCCCCATGCTCGGCTTCCAGCCCGAGAAGGTGAAGACGCTCCTCGGCCTTCCGGAGCACGTGCGCATTCCTGCCCTGGTTGCGATCGGATACCCTGCAGAAGAGGGCTTTCGTCCGCATCGTCTTCCGATCGAAACACTGATGGACTTTCGCTGATCAGAGTCGATTACCACGTCACCGAAGAATCACGATGAGCGCACTGCACCTTCATGTACACCGATGGGATCCAGCCACGGCGCCCGACCAGCCGACCATCCTGTTGCTCCACGGTACTGGCGGCGACGAGAATGACTTGATGCCGTTTGGACGCATGCTCGCGCCGGGAGCCGCTCTTCTGGGGGTGCGCGGGAACGTGAGCGAGAACGGAGCCCGCCGGTTTTTCCGCCGGCTGGCGGAGGGCGTCTTCGATCTCGAGGACCTGCATCGACGCACCGGCGAACTGGGAGACTTTCTGGAATCCGCCGCCGCGGCGTATGATTTTTCCACGTCGTCGTTGTTTGCGCTGGGTTACTCGAACGGCGCGAATGTCGCCGCGAGCCTTCTGCTGGAGCGTCCCGCCGCACTTGCGGGCGGGGCGCTCTTCCGCGCCATGGTGCCATTCGAACCCGCGACGACCCCTGCGCTGGCTGGAAAGAAGGTGTTGATCAGCGCCGGGCGCTTCGATGCGATGATCCCGCCAGCCGGGAGCGAACGATTGGCGGCCATCCTCCGGGAAGGGGGAGCCGATGTGGAACTCGTGTGGCAGCCCACCTCCCATGGCCTTACGCAGGGTGATGTGACGACCGGGCACCAGTTTTTCGCCGCCCTGACGCGCTCCTGAGGTTGACAACCTCATCCTGTTTTATAACTTACTGACCAGTCATTAATAAGGGTTGTCTTCCCAATGTCAGAAGTAGCAGCCGAACCACGCTGGCGTCGCCTTCCCGAGGAGCGCCCGAAGCAGATTCTCGACGCCGCCTTGTCGGTGTTCGCGGAGCGTGGGCTCGCCGCGGCCAGGCTGGATGACATCGCCAAGCTCGCCGGATTGTCAAAAGGCACCATCTACCTGTACTTCCCGAACAAGGAAGAGCTGTTTCGCGAGGTGGTCCGGACGTCCATCATCGCATATATCGCTCGCGCCGAGGAATTCTTCGAGAGCGAGCGCGATCCTGTGCAGTCGCTGCTCAAGTGGATGGACAGCTATTGGGCCTGGCTCCGCTCGCCGGTCTTTCCCGGCATTCACCGGCTCGTGGGCTCCGAACTCACGCACTTTCCCGATCTTTCCGCGTTCTACGCCACGGAAGTCATCGAGCGGGCGCAACGCCTCGTGTGCGGCATGCTCGAACGGGGCATGGACGCGGGTGTCTTCCGGCGCATGGATGCGCTGGTGGCCGCCCGCATGCTCAGCGCGCTCTTCATCACGCACGCGCTCTGGTTTCACCAGCGGCAATGCTTCAAGTCCATCGAGAACCTTCCCGTCGATCTGATGCAATCGCAGATCCGCGAATTCTTCTTCAATGCCATGCGTCCGGAAGCTGTGGACGTTCCCTCGCTCGCCTGACATGACCTGCCATTCATTCCATCGCCCGGTGTCCATCGGGCTCGTGCTCACGTTGATCGTTGCGCTCATGACCTTCGTGGTGCGGTCTGCCTCCGCGCAGCAGCCCGGTGCCGACAGCGTCGTTCGTCTCACCCTCGGACAGGCAGTGCGTCTCGCGTCGCGCCAGAACGCCGCGGTGGAGGAGGCGTACGCGCGGGTGGATGCGGCGAAGGCGCGCGTCACGCAGCGCCGCGCGGATCTGCTCCCGACTGTCACGGGAGACCTGCTCGAACGCGGTTCCACGACGAACAGCGCCACGTTCCCCATCGAGTTTCCGTCCACGCCCGGCCAGCCGGCGCTCTTCGACCCGAGGGGTTCCATTCTCGGGCCGGTAAATGTCCTCGACGTGCGGGCCAGGGTGTCGCAGATGCTGTACGATCCCGCCGCGCGCACGCGGGTGCAGACCGCGCGCACCGGTGTGGCGGCCGCCAACGCGGACGCCGCCAGCGTCGCCGATCTTGCCGCTGGCGCTGCGGCGCATGCCTATCTCGCGGTACTTCGCGCCGACGCGGTCTACACGGCGCGCATGGCCGATTCCACCCTCGCGTCGGAACTCCTCGGTATCGCGCAGGACCAACTCAAGGCTGGTACCGGCATTGTGCTCGACGTGACGCGCGCGCGGTCGCAACTCACGGGAGCGCGCACACAGCTCATCGTGGCGCGCAACGAGCGCGATCGCACGCGGGTGGATCTCGCGCGCACCATGGGGCTTCCCCTGGTGCGCCTGGAACTCGGCGACGCACTTGCCACGCTGCCCGTCGCACCCGCTACCACCGAGGCGGCCGCACTCGACGCTGCGTCACGCAACCGGAAGGACATCCAGGCGCTCGAACTGCAAGCGCAGGCGGCGCGGCAGCAGGCCGACGCAATACGTGCCGAGCGGCTGCCCAGTATCGGCGTGTTCGCCGACGAGGGAATCACTCAGCGCAACGGCCGCAGTTACCTGCCCACCCATGATTGGGGCATCCAGCTGTCGCTGCCCATCTTCGACGGATATCGGCGGGCGGGGCGCGTGGCCGAGCAGGTGTCCACGGCCCGTGATCTCGCCATTCGAGTGCGCGACCTGCATGCGCAGGTGGATGCCGATGTGCGCACCGCCACGCTCAACCTTCGCTCGTCTGCCGAGGTGGTCGAGGCGGCGCGCGAGCGCCAGTCGCTGGCCGAGCAGGAAGTGGCGCAGGCCCGCGAGCGCTTCCAGGCGGGCGTGTCCGGCAACGCCGACGTCATCACTGCGTCGCTCACCCTGAACACCGCACGCACCCAGCTCGTGGACGCGCTTACCTCGTATCAGACCTCGCGCGTTGCACTCGCGCGGGCGCAGGGTGCCATCGCACTGCTCGACTGACCGTCGCTCCTCCATCGTACGCACTTCGTTTCCTCCCGCACGCTCGATCCGACCATGGCTACCGCATCGCAACCGCAGGACAGCACTGTACGACCCTCGTTGACCACAGCGGCCGAGCCCGCGCCCGGCAACCGGGGCCGCATCGTCCTTGTGCTGGTGGCACTGGCCGCCCTGCTCGGCATTGGCTGGGTCGTGAAGCAGTGGTCGTATGGACGGGTGCATGCGTCCACTGACAACGCACAGGTGGATGGGCACCTGGTGCCCGTGCTCGCGAAGGTGAGCGGCTACGTGACGGCGGTGAACGTGGCCGAGAACGATCACGTCCGCATGGACTCCACCCTCGTGCGCATCGACGAGCGCGAGTACGCGGTGAAGCTCGCACAATCCGACGCGGACCTCGGGGCGGCGCGTGCGGCGGCCGGTGGCCGTGGTGTCGAGGGCCAGGCGGAGGCGATGGTGCAGAATGCCACCGGGCAGCGTGCCGTGCTCGACGCGGGCATCACGGCGGCGCGCGCCAACGTCACGAAGGCGGAAGCTGACCTCGCACGCATGCGTGAACTGGTCGCGAAGCAGATCGTGTCCCGCCAGCAGCTCGATGCGGCGCAAGCCGCCGCCGATGCGGCACGTGCCCAACTCGCCGCGGCGCAACGGTCTGCCGGCGCGGCAGGGGCGGGCATCGTGAATGCGCAAGCGGGTGTACGACTCGCCGAAGCGCGGCTCGCAGGCGCGCAGGCCTCGCGCGATAATGCGCAACTGCAGCTCTCCTACACACGCGTGAAGGCCCCGGTCACCGGAATCATCTCGCGCAAGCAGGTGGAAGTAGGGCAGCTCGTGCAGGCCGGCCAGCCAATGCTCACCGTGGTATCGGACACCGGCGTGTGGGTGACCGCGAACTTCAAGGAAACGCAGCTCTCCGACCTCAAGGTCGGCCAGCTCGCGGAGCTCGATGTGGATGCGTACGGCGGCTGTCATGCCACGGGCGTGGTGGAGAGCATCAGTGCGGCGACGGGTGCCAAGTCCGCCCTGCTCCCGCCGGACAATGCCACCGGCAACTTCACCAAGGTGGTGCAACGGGTGCCGGCGCGCATCCGGATCACGGAAGGCTGCGGCAAGGATCATCCGCTGCGGCCCGGCATGTCGGTGTTCGCGCACGTGAGCACGAAGTAGCGCCGCTCCGTACATGGATAGCCCAGTGGCCACCAGAACAACCGGGACCGGCGGCGCGCGCGATGGAGGGATCGACCGTTCCGGTCACCTCGTTGCCGCGACTGCCGTTGCCGAGGACAAGTACAGGTACAAGTACCTGATCGCCATTGCGGTGACGCTTGCCGCGGTGCTGGAACTGATCGATACCTCCATCGTGAACGTGGCCATCCCGCACATGATGGGGAACCTCGGCGCCACGCTCGACGAGATCTCGTGGGTGAGCACGGGCTATATCATCGCGAACGTGATCGTCATCCCGATGTCCAGCTGGCTATCCGGATATTTCGGGCGAAAGCGCTACCTCACCGGCTCGATCATGTTGTTCGTGGCCGCCTCGTTCTTCTGCGGCGCGGCAACCAGCCTGGGCGGCTTGATCTTCTGGCGCGTGATCCAGGGGCTCGGCGGCGGGGCGCTGCTCTCCACCGCGCAGGCAACGCTGTTCGAGGCGTTTCCGCCGAAGGAAGTGGGTGTGGGCCAGGCGATGTTCGGCGTCGGCGTGATGGTGGGCCCCACGATCGGACCCACGCTGGGCGGCTATATCGTGGACAACCTCAGCTGGCCCTGGATCTTCTACATCAACATCCCGCTGGGCATCTTCGCCGCGTTCATGGTCTACGCCTATGTGCACGACTCCGAGCACCAGCAGAAGTCGGAGACCATCGATGGCAGCGGCATCCTCCTGCTCGCACTGTGCGTGGGATCCCTGCAGTGGATGCTCGAGCGCGGCGAGCGCATGGACTGGTTCGACTCGCGCTTCGTCACCATGCTCGGCGTGACATCAGTGGTGTCGTTCGTCCTCCTCATCGCGCGCGAGTTGACGATCAAGGAGCCGGTGATCGACCTTCGGGTGCTGAAGAACCGGCAGCTGGCGGCTGGCGTGGCGATTGGCGCCTTCCTGGGATTCGCGCTCTATGGCTCCGTGTTCGTGCTGCCGGTGTTCCTCCAGGGCCTGCACGGCATGACGGCGAACCAGACGGGCATGATCATTCTTCCGGGTGCGCTGGCGTCCGCCTTCACCATGGCGTTGGTGGGCCGCAACTCGGCGCGCCTCGACGCACGCGTCACCGTGCCCATTGGCGCGACCCTGTTCCTGTATTCGATGTGGAGTCTTTCCCGGTTGACGTTCGACAGCGGGGCGCACGACCTGTTCTGGCCCCTGGTGTCACGCGGCGTCGGGCTCGGCTTGATCTTCGTGCCGCTCACCGGTGCCACGATGGCCGAGCTGAAGCCGGAACAGCTGGCGCAGGGCACGGGCATGTTCAACCTCACGCGGCAGCTGGGCGGATCACTGGGCATCGCTATCAGCGCGACCCTCCTGTCGCGCTTCACGGCGCAATCGCGCGCGCTGCTCGCCGAGCATGTCGTGGTTGGCGCGCCCATTACAGTGGCGCGGCTGGATGGACTGACGCGCGCGCTGGTTGCCAAGGGCGCCGACGTATTCTCGGCCAGGCAGCAGGCGCTGGCCATCCTTGATCGGCAACTTCAGGGACAGGCCAGCGTGCTGGCGTTTTCCAGACTCTACTTGCTGAGCGGCCTGGCTCTCATGGCGTCGCTGCCGTTGCTGCTGCTGTTCAGGTCCGGCAAGTCTCGCGGTCATGGTCCGGCTGCGCACTGACGACGGCCGGATGTCGCACCGCGGTCAGGAGTCCGAGGCGTAGACTTCGACGACGGCGCTGCCATCGCGCGCGTAGCGCACGTACATCAGCCAGGGATGGCAACACACCTGGCAATCCTCCACGTACTCCTGCTCGTCGCCGCTGCCGGGATCGAGCGCCACCTCGTTGGCCTCCCCGCAATGCGGGCAGTACACGGTCGCTTCGGTCTCGGCCGTGCCATCGCTGTCGGAAAATTCTTCGTCGATGGCGTCGTCGGTCCAGTCACTGATGTCGTCGGAATCGGTCATTGCGTGAAAAATAGCGCTACGCGGTGGGATGCGCGCCAGCCTTCAGGATAGTGGCGTGCCGCTGTGCCGTGATGGCGAGTTCGGTGGCCATGAAACAATGCGCCTGTGACATGGCGGTTTCCGTGCGATTGAGCACATCGTCCACCAGTTGCCGCCCGTATGGAAGATCGACGTCGGTGCAATCGATGCGCGTGACGCCCTTCGCGTCCGTCATGAAGAGGTGATTGCCGCCGGGCCGTCCGCCGATGTCCACGTATTTCCGTGCTTCGATGTAGCCATCGGTTCCAAGAATGGTCAGGCGACCGTCGCCCCAGGTGGGCAGGCCGGCCGGCGTAAACCAATCGAGCCTGATGTAGCCGGTGCCGCCGTCGCCGCGCACCATCACGTCCCCGAAATCCTGGAAGTTCGGGTGATCGGGATGCCGCACGTTCCTCACCTGCGACGCGACGATTTCTCCATGCGTCGATCCGGTGAAGAAGAGGAACTGGTCGAACTGGTGGGAGCCGATGTCGCACAGGATGCCCCCATACCGTTCTGGCTCCCAGAACCACTCGGGCCGATCCGGTGGATTGATGCGGTGCGGGCCGAGGCCCACCGTCTGGACCACCGTGCCGATGGCGCCCGCCTTCACCAGCTCCCCCGCCTTCACGGTGGCCTTGCTCTCGAACCGCTCGCTGTAGCAGATCGAGTAGATGCGCTTCGTCTGCGCCTGAACACGCCGCACGTCGGCCAACTGCGCGGCAGTGAGGATGCCGGGCTTGTCCGACATGTAGTCCTTGCCATGCTGCATGACGCGGATGCCGAGCGGGGCGCGCTCGTCCGGGATGATGGACGAGAGGACGAGCTGGATGGACGGGTCTTCGAGAATCTCTCGTTCGTCGCGCGCCACTTTTGCGTTGGGATACCGCCTGGCGAATGCATCGCGGAGCTCCGGCTCCCTGGCGTAGAACGCGACGAATTCGCCGCCGCCGCGGAGGGTGGCGTCCACCTGGCCAACGATGTGGTTGTGGTCGATGCCGATGACGCCAAACCGGATGCGTGCCGCGGCCTCACCTCGGCGTGCCGTGTGCACCGCGGCAGAGAGCGCACCGGGCGCGAGGGTGGATGCGGCCAGGGCCGCGACGAGTCCAGCGGACGTTTTCACGAGATCTCGGCGGGACATGTCGCGCATACTCTTGCTCCGGAAGGCGTTGGGTTGAGGCATGACGAGGGATAGTCCCCCGCGTGAGTCGTCCTGTCAACCGTGGTCGGTGGACTTCACGTGATCTGGTGCCAGATTTGGCGGCGCGCCCCACCGATCGCCTTCATCGTGAGCCCATGCATCCTTTCCTGATTCTGCTGGTCGGCATGATCGTCATCCTCGGCGGCATCATCGGCCTCAGGCTGAATGCTTTCCTCGCCCTGGTCGTCGCGGCCATCGTCGTCAGCTTCCTGGCGCCTGGCGACCAGGTGTTGCGTATCTCGCGTGTGGCGGACGCGTTCGGGAAGACGGCGGGCAGTGTCGGCATCGTCATCGCGCTGGCGGCCATCATCGGCACGGCGATGACGGAGAGCGGGGCGGCTGATCGCATCGTGGGAAGCTTCCTGCGGGTGCTCGGTGAGCGACGTGACGGCGTGGCCCTCGGAGCCACGGCCTTCGTCCTGTCGCTGCCGGTGTTCTTCGATACGGTATTTTTCCTGCTCGCTCCGTTGGCGCGCTCGATGTATGCACGCACGCATCGCAACTACCTGAAGTACCTGCTCGCGATGACGGCGAGCGGCGTCGCGACGCACACGCTGGTGCCGCCGCACCCCGGGCCGCTCGCCGTTGCCGACACGCTGGGCGTCGATCTCGGCGTGATGATCCTCGTGGGCATCGCGGTGGCGCTCCCGGCGGCCATCGTGGGCTACCTGTTCGGCACCTGGCTGGATCGACGCATGCCGATCCCCATGCGGCCCATTCCGGGAGTGGAGCAGGTCGAGGTGCACCCGGATGCGCTGCCCTCGCTGCTGCCGGCGTTGCTGCCGGTGCTGCTGCCGGTGTTCCTCATATCGCTGGGCACCATGGTGGACGCCATGCGCGTGTGGGCTCCAGGCTACGCTGCACAGTGGGCGCTGATTCGCCCGGTCACGTCGGTGATCGGCAACCCCAACCTCGCGCTGCTGCTTGCGGCTATTGCCGCGATGATGCTCTATCGGCGGCAGCAAAAGCCATCACACGATCAGATGGCCCGGATGGTGGAGTCGTCGCTCATGGGGGCAGGCGTGGTCATCCTGATCGTCGCCGCGGGTGGAGCGTTCGGCGCCATGCTGCAGGCGGCGCAAATCGGGCCGGCGATCCAGGCGTTGTTCGGCGCCGGGCGCCAGGTTTCCGGCGTGAGTATCCTGCTGCTGGGCTTCGCCGTGACGGCGGTGTTGAAGGTCGCGCAAGGGTCGAGCACGGTGGCGATGATCACGGCCGCCGGGATGATGGGCGCGATGATCAAGGGGATCACGCTGCCGTTTCATCCAGTGTACCTGGGCACGGCCATTTCCGCCGGCTCGCTGATGGGATCGTGGATGAACGACGCGGGCTTCTGGGTGTTCAGCAAGATCGGCGGCGTGACCGAAGTGGAATCGCTGCGCTCGTGGACACCACTGCTGATGGGGGTTGGCGTGGCGTCCATGCTCACCACCCTGCTGCTGGCCACGTTCGTTCCGCTGCGTTGACGGGGTGACGCCTACACCGCATCGCGCGACAGGGTGCCGTCGAGCAGGCGCCAGATGCCGAGGGGATTGTCGTTGCGCAGCGAGTTGGGCAGG
>JACMOE010000145.1 GCA_014378185.1 Gemmatimonadaceae bacterium
GTTGAAGGAAGACACACATTATATCTTCCGCGCGCAGAACGGCGTCCGCACCATCGATCGCATCACGACGCTCACCGCGCTCGATTCCACGGTGCACTTCAATGACAACAAGGAAGGCGTCCTCGGAATGCGCGTCGCGCGACAGCTCGAACAGCCTTCGATGACGCCGGAGAAGTACACCGATGCCAGCGGCCGCGTCACCAACGTAGCCAGGCTCGACACGGCTGGCATCCACGGCTGGTACACCTCGTCGGAAGGCAAGGAAGGCGACGCGGTGTGGGGGACGCGAGGCAAGTGGGCCATGCTCACCGGCGACGTGAATGGCGCGCCAGTGACGCTCGCCATCCTCGATCATCCGAAGAATGTCGGCTTCCCCACGTACTGGCATGCGCGCGGCTACGGCCTCTTCGCGGCCAACCCGCTTGGCCAGAAGGCGATGAGCGGCGGGACGCAGACGCTGAACTACCAGCTCGAGGCGGGCAAGTCCGTCACCTTCCGTCACCAGGTGGTCATCCTGGACAAGAAGGCAACGGCATCCGAGCTCGAGGACTACTACAACGGCTTCTCGCGCTGAGCGTTGCCGCGATCCGTTGCCGCTCTCGCGTTCACCGCACCGGTGAAAACGGGAGCGGCCGCAGGTAGGCGACGTTGGTGACTGTCACGCCGCCAGTGATCGCATACCTGGGATCGGAATTGATGCGCTTCCAGTCAGGGCTCGCGCCGAACGCGCTCCACGCCTTGTAGCGTGCCGTCATATCCTCGAACGTCAGCATGTAGGTAAGGCTGGGCAGCCGAGTGCCGAACAGGTTCTCTCCGAAGAACACGGGGGTCATGCCGAGCGTGCGGAAGAGCGTCATCTCCTGCTCGTTGAACATCGCGATCTTGCGCTCGAGGGCGGTGGCGCTCCGCGCCTCGTACGTGCGGAGCTCGAACACCCGTGCGGGCCGTGTGGCAGGTCCAGGTGGCACTTCGATGGCGGCATGTTCGGTGAACGCCCGCATCAGGGCTGAATCGTACCGGAGGTAGGGCAAGTCGGCGCCGCTCTCGAAGGCGTGCTGCGCGGCCATGAACGTCGCATCGGCGGCCAGCGCCATCGCGACGGTCTCCACGGCGGCGATGGATGGATACTCGATCAGCGCCAGCATCGACTGGGACGGAAAGCCGGTTTCGGGAGAGAAGAGTCCGATGGTACCCGCACCGGCTCGGGCATAGGCCGGCAGCAGTGCATCCTTGTAGAACGAACGCAGTCCCGCGGAGCTCACGTCGCTGCGCAGCTCGTAGTTCCGCAGCTCGTAGTGGCGGCGGCTGTCCGCAGGGGCGGGCGAACGAAACCCGGTGGTGGCGGCGGCGCCGGTGACGATGCCAGCCTTGATGAGATCGCGACGATGCATTGAGGGAGTGGAAGGGGGAAAGGGGCACGGGCGTGGTGCAGGGTTACCGCGCTATCATACGTGCGAGTAGCTTCTGCGGGGGGCTATTTGTTGCTCAAAAAGAACATACACCAAACCGCTGCGTGGCCCTGCATCCGACAGGATAGCCTCCTTCAAGCAGTCGAAGTCCAGGTAGCAGCGTACGCCGACACTCAACGACGTTCCCAAGGAGGCCACGTGGGCAAGCAGGATATCCCAGGACAGGTGACCCGCCGAACGTTCCTGTTCGAGCTCGCCGCCGTTGGCATGGGCGCGGGCCTGCTGTCGAGCTGTGGCGGCATGATGGCGCGCGGCGGCGGCACGTCGAGCACGCACATGATCGGGCTACAGCTCTACACGGTGCGTGACCTCCTCGAGAAGGATTTCGAGGGCACGCTTGAGCGTATCGCGCAGATCGGCTACACGAACATGGAGTTTGCCGGCTACTACAACCACAGCCCGGAGCAGGTGCGCGTCATCCTCGACCGGCTCAAGCTGGTGTCCACCAGCTCGCACATTGGTGCGCAGTTGATGCGGCAGGATGCCGCTGCGCAGATTCGTACCGCGAAGGTCATTGGCCAGGATTATATAACGATCCCGTCCTATCCCTTTGCGCGGGATGGTGGCATCGATACGTGGAAGAAGGGTGCGGCCGAATTCAACCGGTGGGGCGCGCTGTGCCGCGATGCGGGCATTCGCCTGGCGTACCATAACCACAATGCGGAATTCAATGCCGTGGAGGGTGGACCCACCGGCTACGACGTGCTGATGCGCGAGACGGATCCGGCGCTCGTGGACTTCGAGATGGACCTGTACTGGACGGCATTTGCCGGCCAGGATCCGCTGGCGTTGTTCGCGAAGTATCCGGGGCGGTTCGCCATGTGGCACGTGAAGGATCTCCTGCTCACGCAGGGCGCGAAGAGCATGGCGCCCGCCGGGGGCGGCACGCTCGACTTCAAGAGCTACTTCGCGCGTGCGAGCCAGGCAGGAATGAAGCACTTCTTCGTGGAGCACGATACGGCCGCATCGTATCCAGGCGGATCGCTGGCGAGCGTGCAGGCCAGCCATACCTACTTGCACGGCATCCTCGAATAGGGTATCACCGTGTCGCACGGAGCATCGGCTCGGCAATGACACTCGCGCGCCGGCGCGAGCGCGAGCGCGGGGCGGGAATGAGCGGCGGATCGACGAACAACACCAGGTCCGGCGTACGGGCA
>JACMOE010000015.1 GCA_014378185.1 Gemmatimonadaceae bacterium
CCAGCGTACAAGCAGGTGGGACTGCGCTACGCCAAGCGCCCCGACGCGACCGTATACCTGATGAACAAGATCGCATCCGGCGGGAGTGGCGTATGGGGCAGCCGAGTCATGCCGTCCCATGCCACGCTAACCCCCGAGGTGCGGCGCGCGATGGCCGAATACATCCTCTCGCTGGGTGCTGTGCATACGTCGCTGCCGGCGCAGGGGCATGTGGCCCTCGACAAGCACGCCGCGGCGCCCGGCGGCGTGTATCGGCTCTCGGCATCGTTCGCCGACCTGCCGCGCCACGGCATTGGCTCGTTGTCCGACAGCGCGGTGGTCCTCCTTCGGCCCTCGACCGTGCTGGCGCGCGACGCAGTTGACATGCGCCACATCGGCCTGAAGACTGACAAGTCGGCGGACGGCACCCCCCGACTGCTCGCGACCGTGTATGAGGACAGCGCATTTCTCGCGCTTGGCCGACTCGACCTCACCGGCATCGGGCGGATCTCCTTCGATCTGCGGTCGCCGCGGAGTCTCCTTGCCTATTCACTGGAACTGCGGTCGGACGGGTTTTCAGGTCCACTATTGGGCCACAGCGACGTGACACCCACGATAGCCGACCAGTGGTATTCGCAGTCGGTTCCCATGTCCATGACGGGGGAAGTAGCGCTCTACCTCGTCGTCCGGTCGTCGGCCAAGGGCATCGGACAGTTCAACCCGCTCGTGATGATCGACGGAATGCGCTTCGAGCGAAGTGCGGCCGCGCGCCAACCGCCGCCTCCGACATGAGTGTGGTTCGGTCGCCTCATCAGGCCTGATGCCTGACGGGTACCGCTCCAGGCCGGGAACACAATGGCCGGTCGGTCGTTGAATGGAGGCGACGCTGCTATCGCTCCCCCCAATCACCCTCATGCGGTTCGCGTGGTCGACATTGTTGAAGCACCGGACGTTGCCGTTGCCGTGATCGGCGCCGGTGTGGCAGGCCTGCTCTGCGCCCGCACGCTGGCCGACCGTGGCGTGCACGTCACGGTATTCGAGAAGTCGCGAGGCGTCGGCGGTCGATGCGCCACACGCCGCGTTGATGCATGGGCCTTCGATCACGGCGCACAGTACTTCACGGTCCGGGACCAGCGGCTCGCGCCGTTCATCGAGAGCTGGCGGCAGCAGGGGCTGATTGCGCTGTGGCAAGGCGCGCTTGCGGTCCGTGAGGCAGGGCAGTGGCAGCCAGCGAAGAGCGGCGTCCACCGATGGGTCGCCGTGCCCGGCATGAGTGCACTCGGTGGGCACCTCGCCGCGGATCTCCCCGTGCATCGCAACACGATGGTCGAGCGCATCGAACGCGCGGGTCATCGGTGGCGATTGATGGGTTGCGTCGGCGACGATCTCGGATCATTCGATGTGGTACTCACATGCGTGCCCTCGCCGCAGGCGCTGCCGCTGTTGGCACCCGTCGCCCCCGCACTGGCGCAGGTCGTCGCCACCGCGCAAATGCACCCGACATGGGCAACCATGCTGGTGCTCGCCGAGCGCCCCCCTGTCGCATGGGATGGTGCGTTTCTCAACGATGACGCGACGCTGAGCTGGATCAGCCGGAATGCGAGCAAACCTGGGCGGGGCCCCGGTGAGACATGGGTGCCGCACGCGACGCGTGAGTGGACAATCAGGCATCTCGAGGACAGTGCGGACAGCGTGTCGGATGCGATGATGACCGCGTACCACGCCGCGACCGGCAGCACCTCAGTTCCCGTGCACGCCGTGTCGCATCGCTGGCGGTACGCGCAACCCGACCCGGTCGTCGCAGCCCCCGCACTGTATGATGCCGAGCTCGGACTCGGCGCTGCTGGCGATTGGTGCGGTGGTGCGCGCGTGGAAGGCGCGCTCCTCAGTGGCATCGCGCTCGCCGAGCGCGTGCTGACCAGAGCCACCCTCGCGTCAGCCTGAGCCGCCGCCGCCTTCCCTCCGGTGTACCCGTGCGGCAATCGCCGTACGCACTCGCCTCTTGATATGACATGACAAACGAGCAAATGGAACTGGCCAGCCACCGACTTCGGCTCGGTA
>JACMOE010000146.1 GCA_014378185.1 Gemmatimonadaceae bacterium
GCTCGGCGCCCTCGGCATCGGTGCGGCGACGCTGAGCGATGCGCTGATCCTTGCGTGGGGTGCGGCTGCTGCGGTCGGACTTGGGCTGTGGTGGTGGAAGGCGAGTTTTCTGCAGACTGCGCGTCGGCGGAACAAGCTGCTCGCGGTGTTCGGCGTCCCGCTGCTGGTGGCCGTCGGCGGTGTCGTGTACGGCCCGCGTCTGTTCGGGATCGCCGAGGCGACTGTTGAGTCTTCGTACGACGACGGAGGGCAGGGATCCGACCGTGTGGCTCGGTGGCAACATGGACTCGAGGCGGCCGCGCGAGCACCTGTCTTCGGCCTCGGGCCAGGGTCTTACTCCGGCCCGTTCGCGCCATTCCAGGGTGAAGAAGCACACAACTCGCCCATCGACTGGATGGACGCGACCGGTGTCGTGGGCCTGATCGCACTCTTGTCACTCTGGGCATGGGTCGCGCACCGTGTGCATGTCTCGCAGCGCGCCGGTGCCGGTATCGCGCTTTGCGCACTCATCGTGTTCTCGATGTTTCACTTCGTGCTGAGACAGCCGGTGTTCTGGTTCTTTCTGCTTGCGCTCGCGTCACCGCTGCCGCTACTGCGTGCACGCAGCCCTCGCCTCGGAGCGCACTGAGTCATGTGCGGAATCTGTGGCTACCTGAACGGTCCCGGTCTGCGTCCCGCCGACGCGACACTGACGCGGATGACCGACTCGATCGCGCACCGCGGGCCGGATGCGGACGGCGCGTGGCGAGACGAGGCGTGCGGCATCGCCCTGGGCCATCGTCGGCTCGCAATCGTGGAGCTGTCGCCGCTTGGTGCGCAGCCCATGCATTCCAGCAGTGGGCGTTGGGTGCTGAGTTACAACGGCGAGGTGTACAACTTCCGATCGTTGGGTGACGAGTTGCGGGCGCTGGGTCACAACTTCCGCGGGTCGAGCGATACCGAGGTGATGCTGGCGGCAATCGAGCAGTGGGGGGTCGTGGCGGCTGCGCGGCGCTTCGTGGGAATTTTCGCGTTTGCGCTCTGGGACCGTCGCGAGCACCAGCTGCATCTCGTTCGCGATCACCTCGGCGTGAAACCGCTTTACTATGGGACGGCCGGTGGCACGCTCGTCTTCGGCTCTGAGTTGAAGGCACTCGTCGCATATGCGGGGTTCGATCGCACGATCGATCGCGGTGCGCTTGCACTGCTGCTGCGACATAATTGCATTCCGTCGCCGTACACGATCTACCGTGATGCGAAGAAGCTCCCGCCAGGCAGCATCCTCACCATCGATGCGGACGGCCGCCATCAGGAGCCCGTTGCATACTGGTCGGCACGAGCGGTTGCCGAGCATGGCGCACGCAATCCATTGTCGCTGTCGGACCTCGAAGCGACGGACGCGCTCGAGGCGAAGCTGCGTGATGCGATCGGATTGCAGATGATGGCCGACGTGCCACTCGGTGCGTTCCTTTCCGGTGGCGTCGACTCGTCGACCGTCGTTGCACTCATGCAGGCGCAAAGCAGCCGACCGGTGCGCACCTTCTCAATCGGATTTCCCGACGTGCGCTATGACGAGGCCGACGCCGCACGCGCGGTGGCGGCGCATCTCGGCACCGATCACACGGAGCTGTACGTGACACCCGATGATGCGCTGGCGCTCATTCCTCAGCTGCCACGCTACTTCGATGAGCCATTCAGCGACTCGTCGCAGCTGCCGACCATGCTCGTGTCGCAGCTCGCACGCAAGCACGTGACGGTGAGCCTCTCCGGTGATGGTGGCGACGAGCTCTTCGCAGGCTACAATCGGCATGTGCTGGCGGAGAAGCTGTGGCAGCGCATGCGGATGCTCCCACGCCCGATGCGGCGCCTCGCCGCGAGCGCCATTCGCGCGGTGCCGCCGGATGTCTGGGAACGGAGGGTCGGCGCCACGGGGCTCTGGCGTTCGCAGCAGGTCGGCACCGCCGGCATCGGCGCGAAGCTGCACAAGATGGCCGGGTTGCTCGACAGTGCCGGGCCGGAAGACATGTACGCTCGCCTCACGTCGCACTGGAGTGATCCAGCATCCATCGTGCTGGGCGCCGTCGAGCCGCCGACGTTGATTTCCGATCGCGCGGCGTGGGCGTCACTGCCGTCGTTCACCGTGGTGATGATGTACCTCGACCTCGTGACGTACCTGCCTGACGACATCCTCGTGAAGGTCGATCGTGCGAGCATGGCGTATGCGCTCGAGGCACGCGTGCCGCTGCTGGACCATCGCGTGGCGGAATTTGCATGGCAGCTGCCGCTGCACCAGAAGCTGCGAAATGGCGTGGGCAAGTGGGTGCTGCGCGAGGTGCTGTACCGACATGTGCCACGCGCGTTGATCGACCGCCCGAAAAAGGGCTTCGCTGTGCCGATCGACGCATGGCTTCGCGGCCCGCTGCGAGAATGGGCTGAGGCGCTGCTCGATCCGTCGCTGCTGGCACGCGATGGCATCTTTGATCCGGCACCCATTCGTGCGAGGTGGAAGGCGCATCTCTCCGGTGCGGCCGACCTGCATTACGAGCTGTGGGATGTGCTCATGTTCCAGGCATGGCATCACGACACGGGCTTCAACACATGACCGCCACCAGGGTTGGGCTCGTGCACGTGATGACGGTGCCTCAGACGTTCGTGCTGCTCACCGGACAGGCGACGTTCATGCAGCAGCAGGGCTTCGCGCTGACGGCCGTCGCGTCGGACGGTCCGTATGCTCCGGTGTTCGCCGCGCAGGAGGGCGTGGAGGTCGTTCCGGTCGACATGCCGCGTCGAATCACACCGCTGGCCGACCTGCGTGCGCTGCGACAGCTGGTTGCGGTGCTCCGTGCGCGTCGCCCCTCCATCGTACATGCCCACACGCCGAAGGGCGGCCTTCTTGGCATGCTCGCGGCATGGATCGCGCGGGTACCGGTGCGAATTTATCACGTGCGCGGCCTGCCGCTGGAGACCGCAACCGGCGTCACGAGACTGCTGCTCCGCATCAGTGAGCGGGTCAGCTGCACGCTGGCGCACCGGGTCTTCTGCGTGAGCCATTCGCTGCGCGATCGGATCGTGAATCTGGGACTCGTCGCGCCGGAGAAAGTGCTCGTTCCGCATGCGGGCAGCGGCAACGGCGTGGATGCCGCGGGCGCCTACAATCCGGATCGCATGGACCAGAATACGCGCGACACCTGCCGCCGCGAGTGGGGAGTGCCTCTGGATGCGCCTCTGGTCGCATTCGTCGGGCGCATTGGTCGCGAGAAGGGAATCGTCGAGTTGGTCGAGGCATGGGCGCTGGTGCGTCTTGCGGTCCCGACGGCGCATCTCGTGCTTGCAGGACCCGTGGACAACGCTCGGGATTCGCTGCCGACGCGCGTGATGGACGCGCTGCGCGATGATCCGCGCGTGCACCTGCTCGGCCTTCTCAAGGACGCTCGCGCCGTGTATGCCGCGGCGGACCTGGTCGCACATCCGAGCCATCGGGAGGGTTTTCCGAACGTGCCGCTCGAGGCGGCGGCGATGGGTCGGCCCGTCGTGACGACGCTGGCGACGGGATGCCGGGATGCGGTGGTGGACGGCGTGACGGGCGCGTTGGTCCGCGTTGGCGATGTGCAGGCGCTCGCCGCAGCGTTGCAGCGCTATCTTGCATCTCCGGAACTGCGGAAGGAACATGGCGCCGCGGGCCGCGCGCGTGCGCTGCGCGAATACGAGCCGCAGCGGATCTGGGCCAGCTACCTCGCGGAGTACCACCGTCTCCTGTCCATGCGCGGTTTGTCGGCGCCCGTCGCCATTCCCGCATTCCAGCCTTCGGTATTCAACGACATGATCGCGTGACAGACGAATCGACTGACATCGGATTGGGGAGCGCACCAGCGCATGGCACCAGCGTTGTCTCGCTGCGTGACGTGCTGATGCCCGTCGCGCGCCGCTGGAAGCTGTTGGCGCTGATGGCGACGGTGGCGGCCAGCCTTGCGATCACGATCATCGCGATTCGCGGCCCACGGTACGAGGCGCGCCTGATCGTCGCGACCGTGAGCAGCCAACCCGGGTTGAATCTCGGCGGAGCCGCCGCACTGCTCGCATCGGCCGGCGGAGCGGCGCCGACGCAAGCCGGCCTGCAGGTCAGCCCGCTGCTCATTGCGGATCTCATGCAGTCGCGCCGCGTGCTGCTGTCCGTTGGCTTGGCGACGCTCCCGGGACAGACGCAGCGGATCGTGGATCTGGTTGCCGAGAAGCCGGTGCGGTCCGACAAGGTCGTCGAGGAAATGGATGACGTGATCTTCGCGCGCGTTGCGAAGGAGACGGGCCTCGTTTCGCTGGGAGTCGTGCTGGCTGACAGCGGACTCGCTCGCGAGATTGCACGCCGTGTCGTCGCCGAGGTGACGCATGCCTACGTCGAGACGGCGCGTGCGCAGGCCAGCCAGCTCCGGCGGGCGCAAGATGTTCGCGTCGACAGCGCCCGGCGTGGCCTCGCGCGACTGGAACGCGAGCAGCAGCTGTTCCAGCAGTCGAACCGTGTGGTGCTCTCCTTCAGCGAGCTTGCGATTCGGCAGCAGGCGCTGCAGCGCGAGGTCGGTGTGGCGGAGCAGGTGTACTCAAAGGCGGTGTCCGATCGTGAGAGCGCCATCGCCAAGGAGCTCGAAGAGACGCCCGTGGTGGTGACGATCGATCCCGTGCCACAGACATTGCCGCCGACTCCGCGCCGCCTCGTGCTGTTCACCGGTCTGGCCATCATCGCTGCCCTTGGTATGGGCATCCTGTGGATCTTCGTCTCGGAATCCCTCCGTGCGCCGCCGGCTCCTGACCGCCTCGGTTCACCGTCGCTCGACGTCAGCTCCGTGCATTCCAGAACCCGCGGTCGCGCCGGCGCGTGAGCAGCGCCGCCGGCGATGGGCAGCGGTCACTTCGGAGTGACTTCGTCGTTAACCTCGTCGGCAACATCGGGTACGCCGCAGCACAATGGGTGATGCTGCTCGTGCTGGTCCGTCTTGGCTCACCGGCGATGGTCGGCGAATATTCGCTCGGGCTCGCGATCGGTGCGCCGGTGGTGATGTTCACCAACCTGCGGCTCGCGTACCTGCTTGCTTCCGACGCCTCGCGCGCGCGACCGTTCACCTCGTATTTCTCGCTGCGACTCGCGGCCAATGCCGTGGCGTTCGTGGCGATCATGCTGTGGGCCACGATTGGTGGTTACCGTGGCTCGACCTGGCTCGTGATCGTGTTCGTCGGCATCGCAAAACTTGCGGAGGCGCTCAGCGACATCACGTTCGGCTACCTGAGCCTGCGGCTGCGCTTCCGAGCGATGGCGCTCTCGCTTGCCTTGCGCGGGTGGGGCACGGTGATCCTCATGCTGGTGCTCCGTCTGCTCGACGTGCCGCTGGTCGGCATTGCCGGCGCACTCGCAGCGTGGTGGTGGCTGGCATTCTGGCTCGTGGACCTGCGGCTCGTCCGCAATGCAAGCATCGGCGATGACCCTGCGCTGGCGCCACCTGCCGGACTGCTCGCACTCATCCGATCGTTCCGACTCGATGCGGCACTGCTGGAGCTCGCATGGCAGGCAGTGCCGCTCGGCGTCGTCGCGCTCTCATTGTCGCTCGCCGCAAGCATTCCGCGCCTGACGATCGCGCGCGTGCTCGGCGCCGATGCCGTCGGGTATTTCTCCGCACTCGCGTACGTGATGGTTGCCGGTCGCATGATCGCGGTGGCCCTTGGCACACCGACGTTGCCGCGGCTCGGGCGTTTCGTCGCCGCCGCAGATCGCGCAGCATTCCTGCGCACAGTGGCGACGGTCGTGGCCTTTGGACTGGCGCTCGGTGTCGCGGGCGTGGTGGCGTCGCTTCTGGTCGGCCGACTCGCGCTGACAATCGTCTACGGGCCCGACTATGCGGCGTGGTCGGAGGTGCTCACCTTGCTGCTCGTCGCATCGGGACTTGGCTACGCCGCCACGTTTCTCGAGGACGCGCTGCTCGCCATGCGCCGGCTGGTGGCACAAGGTGTGTTGCTTGTCGTCACGCTGGGCGTGATCGCTGTCGCGTGTGCCACGCTGATCCCGATGCACGGATTGCGCGGCGCGGCGTGGGCACTGGTCATTGGCGCATGCGTCGAGCTTAGCGGCGCGGCACTGCTCTTCTGGCGCGCGATGTCGAGCTGGCCGTCGCCCGAGGCAATCGTGCTTCGAGCGACGGCGATACCGCCATCAGTGGGCTGACAATGCATTAAGCGGCGCGTCGTCGCCCGTGAGCGCCGCACACAGCGACAAACTTTCGGACAGCTCGCGCTCTTCGTAGGCAGCCACGGCTTCCGGCGACTGCGACAACTCCCACGGCGTGCGCCACTCTTCCGTGGCCGGCCGCGCATGCCGACGAACGAAATCCAGCGTCTCGGCAAGTTCGTGTGCCGGTCGTTCCTCGTATTCCGGCCACCAGTCTTTCGCGAAAATGCGCACATGCCGGCCCAGCAGCGCGGCAAGCTCGAGGCTTGCCGATTGACCGCGCCCCGCTGCATGCAGCAGCGGCAGGAGCTCGCGGAACGGAATGCAGCCGGCACCAACCGGACAGCGCACGAGCCGATAACCCTCATCAGTCCAGTGAATCGTGTAGTCCTTCATGTGCAGGTACTTGATCCACGGCAGCATCTTCTGCGCGAACGTGATCGGGTGCTCGCCGGTCGCCAGCGGGTTGGCTGCGTCCAGCACGACGCCGAACCACGCGCTGTCGTAGCTCTCGCAGAGCCAGAGCAGGTCTTCCGACGCCACGTCCTGGTGGTTCTCGACCGCCAATGAAATCCCCAGTCGCTCACTCGTGCGCAGCACCTGCGCGAGTCGTTCGCGTACGCCGTGCATGAACGGCACCCAGCCGCCGCCGGCGTACAGGCGACGATCACCGCCGTAATCCGCACCGCCCACGACGGTGCGAACGACCGTGCTGCCGAGTGCTGCGGCATGCTTCGTCATGGTCGTCAGGTAGTCCACGTCCGTGCCGAACGCGGAGATCACGATCTCCAGCTGATGCTGATCGGCGAGTGCGCGAATGGATGCGAGGTCGGCCGCCGGGATGTTCTCCAGGCAGCGCGCCGGAATCTCGGCGCCGCGAAAGCCGCGCCGCACGGCTTCGCGCACGAAATCGAGTCCGCCGATCAGCGTTGCGTCGTCCGGCAGCCAGCCGTAGGTGACCTGCGAACCGTACAGGGTGAAGTTTAGGTGCATGGTGTCTCAGCCTGCGAGCAGGCCGCCGTCCACGGGAATGAGGGTGCCCGTGACGTAACTCGCCGCGGGTGAACAGAGAAATGCCACGACCGCCGCCACTTCCTGCGCGCGGCCACGTCGCTGCATCGGAATTCCTCGCGTGAGCCGCGCCACGTCGTCTGGCGGAAAGCCGGCGACGAGATCGGTGTCGATCAGGCCGGGCGCGACACAGTTCGCCGTGATGCCCGGTGTGCCGGCCGTGTACTTCGCGATGCTCCGCGTGAGTGCGATCATCGCACCCTTGGCGGCGGCGTAGTGCGCACCGATGAAGACGCCGCCGGATACGCCCGCTTGCGACGCCATCGTGACGATGCGACCGAATCCTTGCTCGCGCATGCCGGGCAGCACGAGTTGCGTCAGCTGCAGCACGGGTCGCGCGTTCGTCGCGAACACCGTGTCCCACTCATCGAGGGGAATCGCCTCGAATTTCGTCAGCGGCGCGATGCCGGCGTTGCTCACGAGCACGTCGATCAGGCCGAGCGCCGCCGAGCCGTCACGCACGACACGAGCGACATCCGCAGGCTGGCTGACATCTGCGGCAATTGCGACGGCGCGTCGGCCAAGCCCCATGATCTCGTCGACCACGCTCGCGGCAGCGGCGGCATCTCGCTGATAGTTCACGATCACATCGTGGCCGTCGACAGCCAGCGCGATGGCGCAGGCGCGGCCGATGCCGCGCGAGCTACCCGTGACCAGTGCGACGTGCGTCATGCGGTGGCCGGCGTCCAGCGCGCTCTGGCGAAGATGTGCGGATCCATGGTGGCGACCTCGCCGACGTGCGGCGCAAAGTCCATCTTGTCCAGGATGTCCTCACGAATGCGCACACCCGGCGCGACCTCGATCAGGTGCCAGCCATCAGTCCTGAGCTGGAACACGCAGCGCTCCGTGACGAGCAGGATGCGTCGACCGGCTTCGACCGCCGCGCGGCCGTTGAACGTGATCTGCTCGACCTTGGTCACGAGCTTGCGGTGCGAGCCATGCCGCGCGATGTCGACGCGCCCGTCGCCGACCGTCACGTCGGCACGACCGGCATCGAACTGTCCGCAGAACACCAACGTGTGCGTGCGCATGCAGATGTCGATGAAGCCGCCGCACCCGGTGACCTGGCCATTGAACCTGGAGACGTTCACCGACCCGTTTCCGTCGATTTCGGCAAAGCCGAGGAACGACATGTCGATGCCGCCGCCATTGTAGATCATGAATTGCTCGTCGTGCCGCACCATGGCCACGGGGTTGATGGCGACCCCGAAGTTCACGTGCTTCACCGGCACGCCGCCGATCACGCCTGACTCGAAACTCGTCCACAGCTGGTCCATCAGCCCGAGCTCGGCGGCGACGAGGCCGATGCCTTCCGGCATGCCCTGGCCAAGATTCACCACCATGCCGGGGCGCAGTCCCTGTGCGGCACGTCGCGCGATCACCTTGCGGATGCCGAAGTCGAGTTCGGGCATGCGACCGGCCGGCACGCGGATCTCGCCGCTGTACGAGGCATTGAAGCTTTCGCCAAGCGTCTGCTGGTGCGTGCGCTCCGGATGTGCAGCGACGACGACGACGTCAACGAGATGGCCCGGCACTTCGACGCGTTGTGCGTGAATGGTGCCGGCGCGCACCAGGCGCCCGACCTGCGCGATCACGATGCCGCCGCTGTTCCGCGCGGCAGCGGCCAGCGCCAGCGTCTCCATCCGCACGGCTTCGCGCTCGACGCTCAGGTTGCCCATCTCGTCAGCCGATGTTGCACGGATCAGCGCGACGTTGATCGGAAACGCCTTGTACAGCAACCAGTCGCGTCCCTGCATCACGAGATGCTCGACGAACGACTCCGTGCTGCGCGCGTTCATGGCCCCGCCTTCAAGGCGCGGATCCACGAACGTGTCGAGCCCCACGTGCGTCACCACACCAGGGTGCCCGGCGGCAATCGCGCGGTGGAGCAGCGCAATCTGTCCCTGCGGCAGGTTCCAGCCTTCGCACTTCGCGTCGAGGATCAGCTGGCGCAGGCGTGGCGTGGTGCCGTAGAACCCGCCGATCACCTGTCGCAGCAGTCCCTCATGCGCGAGATGATCGAGTCCGTGGCCCGCGTTGTCGCCCTGCGCCGACGAGAAGACGAGACGAATGCCCTGCGGGGCCGCGGTGTCGATGAAGCGTTGCCCGATCGCCTCGAGCAGCTCCTCGGGCGCCTGGGCGAAACGGAACCCCGAGCTTGCGAGCGTGTCGCCATCGCGGACGAGCGCTGCAGCTTCGGATGCGGTCAGAACGCGCATGTACAGGTCGTGGATGGAATGGAAGAATCAGGAAGCGACGAGCGAACGAATCACCTTCGCGGGCACGCCGACGGCGATCACGTCATGCGGAATATCCTTGATGACGGCGGATCCCACGCCGATCACGCTTCGGGCGCCGATCGAGACATGCGGCTGAATGGCGACGCCCACGCCGATGAGCGCCTCGTCACCGATCGTGACACGACCACCGAACACGACGCCACCACCGATGAGTGCGTGGTGCCCGACGGTGGAGTGATGCGCGATGACGCACGATCCGCCAAGGAAGACGCCATCGCCGATCGTCACCTCGGGGTGCACGAAGACGCCCATCTCCACGATGCAGCCAACACCGATGCGCGCCGACGGATCGATCACCGCACGTGGATGAATGGCCGACGCCAGCGCGAGTCCTGCGGCGCGCACTGCCTCGTGCGTGCTGCGGCGAGCGGCATTGTTCCCAATGGCGACCAACACGTGCGTCACGGCGTGCTGCGCGCGCAAGCTGGCGAAGTGCTCCTGCCCACCGATCACGGGTCGCCCGAAGTGCAGGGAACCATGCTTCGCGGCGTCATCGTCGAGGAAGCCGATGACCTCGACATCTGCCTGGTGCAGCAAAATGTGCCATGCCTGCGCGCTGTTCTCGCCCGTGCCGAAGATGACGACGCGCATGCAGTCAGAGACCGGCCTGCTGGTGTGCCATCTGCGGGAACTGCACGCTGAACTTGCCGCCGCTCACATCGATGAGCGTGCCGCTGATGTAGCCCGCCTGCGCCGATGCCAGGAAGACGAGCAGTGAGGCGACATCGTCGGCAGCGCCCCAGCGGCGCAGCGTGAGCGTGTCCAGCAGCTGCTGCTGGCGCGTCTCCGGCAGCGAGGTGAACCCGTTCATCTGCGTCGGTACCATGCCGGGGGCGTAGGCATTCACGGTGACGTCCCATGGACCGAGTTCTGCCGCGAGCACGCGCGTGAACGATGCGACGGCGGCCTTCGACGACGCGTAGGCGGCGAAGGCATAGGAGGGAATGATGGCGGCGAACGACGACGCGGAAATGATGCGGCCGCCACGTCGCGCCTTCATGAACGGCGTCACGGCGCGGCAGCAGAGAAACACGCCGCGCACGTTGACGGCGAATGTCTCGTCCCACGCGGCGATGTCCATCGATTCCACGGTGCCTGACGGTGCGACGCCCGCATTGTTGATCAGCACCTCGAGGTCGCCGAAGTGCGTGTGCGTGGCGGCTGCAGCTTGCGTGCATGCAATGGCATCGCTGACGTCCACCTGCAGTGGCAGTACATCCACACCCGCGGCCTTCAAGTCCGCTGTCACGCGCGCCAGCGATGTCGCGTCGCGTTCCCACAAGGCGAGCCGCGCGCCTTCGGCGCCGAAGCGATGCGCCAGCGCCTCGCCAATTCCGCGGCCTGCGCCGGTGATCACGGTCACCTTTCCACTCACGTCGACTAGCACGCCGGCTCCTCTGATAATTGACTGTGGGGACTGCGCATGAAGTGTATCACGGCCACGTCGGAAGCGCCGAGGTTGACGACGACGAGTTTGTGCTCGCACGTCACGCTGCCATCGGCGAGCATCCACGCATCCGGCACCCAGATCCACGCTCTGCCGCTACGCGGCATTGTGACGGCTGGCAGCAGGGACAGCGCTCCGGTGAGCGCGTCGAAGGATACCGACTCGAACTCGTACCACCCCTGTGCCCAGTGTATGTCGGTGCCGACGAGTGTCGGTTCGCACGTGACGGGCGTGATACGAAGCAGCGCTGCCGATTGCGCCTCGATGGGCACCGTGATCAGTGTCTCGGAAATTTGGTGTCGCTGACGCCAGACGTCCCAGATGTGCACCGGTCCCGCAACGTCGATGTCTGCGGCTGCGATTCGCTCGGTGACGGGACGCTCGCCCCAGTTGAGCAGGCCAAGCATGGTCCATGACTGTTTGCCACGCTGCAACGGCAGCAACCACCGCCGCGGCTCGGGGGCATGTTCGAAGAGATCGAGTGGTCGTGCTGCGATCCCCACGGGTGGCATCACGAAGGCGAGCATCGTCTCGGCCCATGGCTCCAGCGTACTCAGGTCCGCACTGAGAATCATCGAGCCGCCGCTGAGTGCAACGACGGTCGCCCAGAAACGCGTGAGCGGCTCCGACTCGCAGATTAGCAGGTAGTCAGGATCGTTGACCCATGTGCGACCCTGCCAGAACCAGTTCGTGGCCACGGCCCGCGCAGCATCTCGCACACCGGCAAGGCGTCCGGTCCAGCGCTTGTCGATGTCGGGACCAACGCGGTGGCAGTCGACGAGCCCCACGCCGGCGGCAGCGGGCGCGGAGCACGCGACGATGGTCGCCTCGTCACCGACGGCGGCGCGAATCACGCGTAACCCCGCACGGTACGCCTCGAGCCGCGTCCGCGCTGCGTGGTAGTGACGTCGCTCGGTGAACGAATCGGCGGTATCGGCCGGATCGGGCGCCAGCAACGTGCGAAGGAAGTCGAGCTTCACATAATCGATGCCCCAGTCACGGAATCCGCGGAGCAACTCGGTGAGCCATGACGCCGCGCCCGGGTGCGTCGGGTCCAGGCAATATGAGTCGGTGCCACCAACGCGATGCGGCTCACCGGCATCGTTGCGCACGAGCCACTCAGGGTGCGCCGCCACGATCGA
>JACMOE010000147.1 GCA_014378185.1 Gemmatimonadaceae bacterium
AGCAACGGTCGTCAGGCGATTCTACACCGAGAGGTCCGACATGCGGGAAGGTTTCAAGCACGCGATATCGACTGGTATTTTTCTGGTCGGGCTGTCGATTGCGATCGCGCCTAGGCTATCGGCGCAAGGCTATACGCTCGACAGTGCAGCGCTCGGGACCGGCACTCGCGCGAATCCGAATGCACGTCACAACCAGCCGTTCGTGACCATTCCAACGACTGGGAGAACGGTGTCGGTGCAGTCGCTGCGGCTGAATGTCAGTGGTGCGGGGGCGGGCTGCACCACGGACCGCTTGCTCGACTACTGGTCGCCCGGTGGTGCCCCCATTGGCGTCACGATGGACTTCAGTCATGATCCCATGGCTCTTCCCGCGCACCCGACGAGAACCGTGGTGATCAACGTCAATTCGAACGCTGTGCCCATGTCGCGGAAGTGGACTATCTTCGTGGCTCGCGGCAGTTGCGGGGGTTCGAATCAGCAGGCGACGATGACGCTGCACCTCGTGAAGGCCCACTAGGGGACGACTGGCACGCTCGCTTTGGGCGCTCTTCGCGGACGCGCACCGGGGAACCGAGGTATCGGCGCCTGATACGGCGCCTTGATCGAGGCCGAGACGCCGGTAGTTCCCCAATGGATCCGCAACAGCGCTTCGTCGCGGATCACCCGCGGAAAGTAGATCGCCATCGATTCCATGTGAGACAGCGTCTCCGGCATCACCTCCACTCGCAGCGCTTCACGTGCTTCGCCTGGATAGGGCTTGTGATTCACGTGGACAGCGCGGCTGAAGATGAGTGCCCATGAGGCGTGCTCACGTGGAAGCAGCCACAGGGAATATGTACCAGCTTTCAGCGGGTGTCCTTCCACGAGCACGTCGTGCGAGAATGAGACGCGTGTCGCCGAGTCCGCGCCAGGATGCCAGATGCTGTCCCATGGCACGAGTGTGCCGAAGAGCGCTCGGCCGCGGGCGACCGGCCGTCCGTACGAGACGCTGATGCTCGTGAGCGCAACGTTCTGCTGCACGCTGCCGCGCTGGCTGAAGGGGTAGCCCTGGGAGCGCGCGGGGATCGGCGTCGTCAGCGCCGCCAGAACGGCCAGACAGATTGCTCGTCTCATGGTCACGATTTTCACCGAGGTGTGGGCATGAGCGTGTTCCACAGGATCGAGCGATCGATCTCCCGAAGCGATCGCCGCCCCATGAGCTGCATCGCCATCTCGAGCTCCACGCGGAGGATCTCGATGGCGCGCTGCACCCCGCCCGCGCCGCCCACGCTCAGCGCGTAGCAATAGGGACGCCCGATGAGGACCGCGCTCGCGCCCAGGGCCACTGCCTTGAGCACGTCGGTCCCGCGCCGCACGCCGCCACCGACCAGTACAGGGATGCGCCCACCGACGCGCTCGGCCACCTCGGGCAGTGCGTCGATGGTGGCGGGCAGCGTGTCGAGCGCCCGCCCGCCGTGATTGGACACGAGAATCCCGCGCGCGCCCGCGTTCACGCCGCGCTCCGCATCGTCGGCCGTCACGATTCCCTTGAGCAGAAGGGGCACGTGCGAGATTGACTGGAGCCATGCGACGTCCTTCCACG